>JAZDEK010000219.1:0-2355 GCA_043808895.1 Pseudomonadota bacterium | reverse complement strand
GAATATAAGGGAAAGGTTTTTTCTCACGCTCATAATAAAAGGATATTTAAAAGTGATCCGACGTCTCATGCTGAAATTGACGCTATTAGAAAGGCGGCAAAAAAACTTGGGAGTTGGAGACTTGATAACATGACCCTTTATATTACATGTGAGCCTTGTTTAATGTGCTGCGGCGCTGCCGTTCATTCAAGGATTAAAAGAGTTGTTTATGGATGTGCGGAACCAAAGATGGGTGCTGTCAGGTCTTTGTGCATGGTTTTTGATATAGATAAAGCCCATCATAAACCTCAATACACCGGCGGAGTTCTAGAAAAAGAATGTTCCCAAATACTCTCAAAATTCTTTAAAGAGATTAGAAAGAAAAAGCCGAGATCGAATTGATCCCGGCTTTTTCAGTTCCATAAATAAATAACTTATTAGCTGTTGTTGTTAGCCAAGTCGCTAATTGTCTGACAGTATGTTGTGTCGTCGCCGTCTATAAGGGTCTTTATTTCAGCAACTGTCTTTCCGCAGATAGTTCCTGTCATGTAGTCAAGTATGCCGGAACACGTACCGTCGTCTAATGTTGAAAGTTGATCGTAGCTAATAGTTGTAACTGTATCTATAACGCAGTCAAATGTCGCAAAACCTGTAACGTTAACGGTTCCCGCCTGTGTAACTGCTATTTGAACATCTGTTCCCGATACACTTGCGGACGTAGTACTTGTTACTGATCCACCAAGAACGTAATCAATGCTGCATCTTGTGTCTGTGCCCGCGCAGCTGTTGAACGCGCTTTCTAGTGTTCCGTTTATGGTAGCCGTCTCGGTGCCGACATCAACTTCTACGTTTCCGGTCGTCGTTACATCACCGCTGGTATCACAATGGAACGTTACATCCACAGGATATGTGACCGCTTCATCTATCGTAGCAAGACTTGCTGTTGACGCGCCGCTTGCCAACGCTGGAACTACAACGCCCGCCGCAACGCCGGCCTGACTGTCAGTAGCCGTTGAACCGCTTCCGCCGCAAGATGCTATTGCTACAAGAACAACAGCGCTCACGCCTAGTACTAAAAGTTTTTTCATGCTCAATACCTCCATATTTTTTTAATTACACTATGTGATAACCCAGTGTATAGTCTTTGTAAATAAGATTTATTAAGGGGGCAATATGCGGTTTTTTATAGTTTTTTTACTTGCTGTAAGCATGTTCTCGTGTGGCCATAAGGAAAAAGTACAAACTGAACAACTTAAAAAGATAGACGAGGCCAACAAACAGATAGCGGAAAGAACAAAACAGGCTATGACGGAAAGCCTTCCTCAGGCCGTTTATGAAAAGTACACGGCAAAACCGGTAATAACACCAAATCTTATAGAGCCCGTTAAGAGTAGAATATATGGAAACAAGACAGCAAGAAATAAGATCGTAATGTTATCCGATTTTGCGTGCGGCCACTGCGGTATCGCGTCAAAAGAGCTTAGATCAAGAGTGGACGAGAACAAAAGTCTAGTGAACCTTACTTATGTTTTTTATCCTCTGGACGGCAGATGTAACCCGTTCTTAAAAGGGCACTTTACCGACTATTCGTGTGTTTCTATAAAGCTGATGTTGTGTGCAGAGAAACAGGGTAAAGTTTGGCCTGCTATAGATTTTTTGTACGCAAATCAAAATGACGGGAATAAAAATCTTATAACCGCCGATCAGCTCGCGGATAAAATGGAAAAACAATTAGGATTAAAGGACCTAAAAAAATGTGTTACATCTGATTGGCTAAATCAGCGCCTTAAAAAAGAACACGAGGTTTATGCGAACATGTCCGTTCCCGGAACTCCGTTTGTGCTCTTAAATAACAGACAGATAGGCGGGGTTTATAAATTTCGGGATTCATTTGGAGAATTTATAAAAATTGTTGACTCAAAAAGTCGCCCGTTAAAAGAAAACTCGAACAGAAAATGAGTGCATAAAACTATACGGATACGAAATAGCGTTCATTGTGCCATAAATAAAACTTACCTTGGGCGCTATGTACCCGATACCAGCGCCCCAAAAAGTATTTTGAGTATCTTGATTACGCTGCATGCTTAAAGCCATCATAAATCCGTTCTTGTATAATGTCTCCAGTGCGCCGCCATATTTTATTTTTTTACTGAATCGATGTTCAAAGTCAACGCTCATCGAGAAGAAATCCCATATCGTGTGCCGCAGCCCGAGATCAATAGAACGAGTGTTTATGTTGTCATTGTCGCCTAAAATATTGTATCCGGTCGCTCCAAGTATAGTTTTTGACGTCAAAAGTACAAGTGTCCCAAAGTTGGCGTTGAGATTTGTGCGTTTATTACCGTAGTGAGTGTAACTTAAATAAGAAACCCCAAT
>JAZDEK010000218.1:0-6906 GCA_043808895.1 Pseudomonadota bacterium | reverse complement strand
TCCAGAAGGGGCGTCTTTCCATTCATCGCCCGGATCGGCATAATCTTTTAACTGAGTGTTTCCCGAATCAAGATAGAAAACTATTTTTCCGTTCTTAAGCCCGGCAATATATACAGACCTTACGTCCCTGTTCACTTTTCTCACAGCGATAAGCTTTTCCCTTATATCCTTAAAGGACCTGCTCTTGGGATCCGAAACCTCGCCTTTCAGCATCCTTAAATCGTCCTTATTAATAATTGTCGCGGTAGTTTTCACCCGCGACAAAAGATTATTTTTAAGTTCCTCTTCCGCCGTGTACCCATTAATAGTAACAACGACCCAACCTACTAAAACCGCTGAACCAAAAATCGCAAGTGCCGTGTACACTCTTATCCTGGCTGTACCGGACAAATAGTTAAAATAAGATAAAAGAACAAATGAGGCAGCGCCTACTATAAGCGTCCTCCACACGTCCATGGGCCATTTCGTAAAAAAAAGAGGGAACAATGTGCGACCTGACGGCCCAAATAACTGTGACACAGCGAATACAAGCAAGGATAATCCTACGTAGAGACTCCATTTATTACCGTAAGCGACATGCCCCTTGTTCCTATATATCGAAACTATTTTCGCGAAAACCCACAAGCCGCCGACAAAACCGAGAAGACTTCTTAACAGTATTTCAATGCCGCTAAGTTCTCCAAATAAATACCCAGACGCCACAACGAGAAGAGTGATCGCGTATATCCAATAGCCTAGTTTTTTTATTGACGCATTTTTTGTTTCAACCCTTGCGAACTCAACAAGAAAAGAAAAAGCCAGGAACATAAAAACAAGTTTTATCACGGTAAAAGTGAAATCAGCGCCGTAATAGGAGTAATCCAAAACGTCAGTCCAGTCTTTAAAGCAGTAAAACAACGCGAAGAGCGACAAACATTTCCACAGATGTTCCTGTTTACGCACCCTGTGAACAAGAAAGGAAAATATAAAGAGGACAAAAAAGCTCAGCCCATACAAAAAGCTGATGTAATCCATGTTGGCGTTAAAAAAGTTATTCATTCTGTTTACCTCTTGATAGTACCATTATACGCCCCTAAAGGAGATTTTTTAACAGGGATTCTTTTGGAGCCAATATTCATTTTAACATCGCGTATCCATGTGTCCGAGCCTTTTATGTTTACATCAACGGACGATGAGCCTTTGCTGTAGCCCTTTAATACAAGTTTATACTGTCCGGGGGTGAGTTTTTCTATTATAAAGAACCCGTCATTCTCGACCACGCCTGACGACACAACTTTATTATCGGAAACTCTTACAGCGTCAACGGTCACTCCGAGCGGGGTTTCTTCCCTGATCATTACAACGCCGTCCAATCCGACCGTTGTAACAAGTTTTGGTATCCAATTGATGTACGTTCCCGGCCTAAAGTAAACAACGTCAAACTCTTTTTCCGTTATCATGGTGGCGTCAAGGCTTGTCGGCTCAACTTTGACCATTATCTTGTCGTTAGGGACTATGCCGGACATCAGGTAATTGCCGTCCTTATCCGTAACCGCAGATCTAAACCCTGCTGTAACGACAGCGTTCTCTATCGGATATGGTTGTTCCCCTTGTACCTCAGGCGATATAATTTTCCCGCTCATTGTGCCGGTCTGGAAATCGTTCCATTTTTGAGGACCGGGCTCAGGCGTCCAAATACCGTCGAGGTTGATCCTAAAACCCAGGTATTTGTCGCGAACAAGAACTCCCGCCGAGAAATTCTTTGTGAACCTATACATAATGTCGGCGGAAAAGTTATTTGGAGCGCCGCGATCAGGCACATTAAGGGTCGTTGTCATATCCCAGCCTCCAACGTCAAGGATGTTCCTCATTATAAAACTTATTGTGTTAACTGAATATGGCCTGACCCAAGTTCTGTATATCTCCAACAGACTGTGGTCGCTGGTTATTACATCCAAACCTAATTTTATGGTACGGCTTGAAGCAGCGTCCCTGGGAAATAAAATGGTGTAATCAAAAAATGGTTTGAATATTCTGGTCAGCGTCATTATGATCTCAATATCCACCTGACGTCCGGTGGCGTACTGTTCATACTCGTCGACGAATTGGAGCCTTCCAAGCCCCAGAGTGTGCCTTGCGCTCCAATACTCACCGACCTGTCTTACGTTTTTCATGAAGTCCGGTGTTGATTCGTTGTAGAACCTGTGCTCGAACTGTATATAGTTTGGGTACAAAAGTGTTGTATTGACCCTGAACGCTCTGTCTATGGTTTTACCGGTAAACATCATCTGTCCTAGAAACGCGGTGTCAGAGAAAGGCCTCACTGCGATATCCGCCATGCCGCTCGCGTTCTTGGCTCCGGCAAAGAACATCGGATGCACACCGATGGAGAAATTATCAAAAAGCCCGTACCTTAAGGCGAGAAAATTCATTCTGCCGTAAAAAGTTTCTCCCGTAAAAGCCCTCACTTCCGTCTGCCCTTTATCCAAGACCATCCCGTTATCTTCCGACAGAACAACTTCGCGTATTTCTTCCGACCCGTCGGGATAATACAGCTTTTCTATAACCCTGCTTTTCCCGTTGACGATAATGTTGCTGAACTCAAATTTGCTATCACTACCGGCGGTTGTGGTCCCCATGTATATGCCATCCCTGTAGACATCTACGACGGTGTTAGGTAGAGCCCTCCCGTTGAGGTTTATCTTGCCAGAACCGTAGATCACATCCTTTGTATCGAACCTAAACGCGTTTTTCGCGCTCATGTTCGGTATTAAAAGATCGGATTCTTCAAAATATGTATCGCCTACCTCGAGTCGTTTAAACCATCCCTGATCGTTCAGTTTGTAAACCCAGTAAGGACGTCCGGCGTCCACGGTTCTGTTGTCATAAGTAACAGGGCCGCCCGTCTGAAAAGTGCCCCTCAGGATATCAAAATTAAAATCGTAATTAAGATCAGCGCCCACATCCTGCTGCGGGATCTTTCTAACACTCGCGTGATATTTGAACTCGGGCCTAAAAACGCTGTCGGGTTTTATAGGTTTTATACTATCGATGATCTCTTTTCTCTTCTTGGCGGTGGATGCCATTTCTATTTCATCAGCCCTGAGCTTATCCCTCTCGGATTTCAATTTATATTCCGGTATCACCGAGAGATAAAAAGATTTAACATCCCAGGTAGCTATTATCGGCAGCCACTTTGCGAACACATCGTAGCGCAGCCAACATTTCCCTTCCTTGATAACAAAAGCACCTTCGGGAATTTTCTCCTCGGCCGGACCTTCGTTGTAATCACCATAGGTAGACTGTTTGGCGTCGAGCCAGAATACGTTCCCGCCGGGTTGCATTTTACCCTGACAGTACATCCTTTCCAGGTCGCATTTTACGTCGGTGAAATCAAGGAACCTCTCCATCATGTTCTTGATATCAAGGTACGGAGCCTCATCCCTGTCGGTCATGACCCTGTAAAAAGAATCACCGCGGACACTTGTGACGGTAATGAGAATAAACGATTCGTTGAATTTTTTCTCCTGCGCGTTCAGCGTGGATAACGACAAAAGAACCAGGAGCAGGGATATATATCTGTGGTAAAATTTCATTTAAACGAGTTTACATTTTGTCGTGAAAGATTTCTTCTTATCGTCCAGTGGCACGAACGTTATCTCAACCTCATTTTTATTATCCTTTGGTGACCAACTGAGCGTTTCTTCTTTAACGCTCTGCCTTACCATAAATATTTTATCGTCGACCAAGGGCTTGCTCTTGTTATCGCCGTCGTATACTCTAAGCCACCCGTCAAATCTCCAAAGCCCTGAATTTGTGATCTTGACCTTGGTTTTGTTCTTTTTATCTTTAAGCAGAGAACATTCCGTAGCCAGTTTAAAGTCGCCGGTTCCCACTGAACCGTACACGACAACAGCCGTCTCGCTCTTAAAATTTATCTGCATGGATACGCCGCTGTCGTCCTTCTTCTTCATCTTCATGCGATCAGCTATATCCAGCATGGAGAATAAAAGATGGGATCTGTATTCTCCCTTTTTAAGACCGGCTGGAGGACGAACAGACACCCTGATTATCCTCTGATCGCCTGGTTTTACGGACACCATGCCCGGACTCACTATCATATATTTAGAAAGGTCATCCTGCTTTGCTGTTTTAGCGTCTAAAGGTTTGGCCGGCGGCATAAACCTTGAATCAACCGGAAAATATATCGGCGATATCGATACCCTGACCGGCGCGTCACCGTTATTAGTAACAACAAAAGAAGCGGTATTCGGCCTGCTAAGATTTATTTCCACCGACGTTGGCGCAACAAGAAAAGAATTCTTCGCGAAAGTCGACAGCGGAAAAGTTAACGCGACAAAGATCAAAATTATCCTATAGGACATATATCCCCCCGCTAGTTGTACACGATCCTTACCGTGGCAGAGCCTAAATAATCGCCCTCCACATTATTTTGGCTTACTATCGCTGTCGCCCCCACACGTATATTGGTCATCTGGCCCAGGGCGTTAAACGCAGTAGGCGCAAGCACTAAAAAGCCTTGTACTTTTATTCTCTCACCGGGAGTTATGCCGGTGCCCGTTGTCATAATTATACCAGCTTCTTTTATGGTGGTTTTCGCGTTCCTGTTTGGGTCTCCCTTTGCTGAGAACACCGCCGCTCCAGCGTCGTTAGGACCTAATATAACGTTGGCGTTCATGCCCCAGATCTGGACAGGAAAAACCATAGGGGACACCACGGTTATCGTTATCGGCAGGGCGGCACATAACTTTGCAGAAGCAAAAAAAACAAAGAGCAGCAAAAAACGCTTGAGGATGGATTCCATAGACTAAGATGATAATTGAAAAGAGTAAAAGTGCAAACTATAAAATAGATGGGGGTTATTTACTGGTACACTACCCTTAGGGTGGCCGTTCCATTGTAGGTACCGCCGTCGTTACTGGCGAGCATATGCGCTGTAGCACCAACGCCTATGTTGCCCTTGCCAGAGTTATTTAGGGCTGATGGCGTGTTCACTATAAAGTTATCCACGCGCACAGGGGTGTCGCTGCCTGGAGCGGTCATTGTGATACTGCTTTCAACCACACCGCCCGTTATATTGGCGTTGGCCGTTCCGGTAACATCAATAAGGGCGGCCTCATTGTTTGACGCGTTAACGGTTATATCTGAATCTGTACCGACGACAGTATCCGGAAAACTTAAAGGATGTACCTCTGTTGTTACTATCGGTTTTAAGAGCCTTAATCTTATAAAGAAAGTCGCATCCTCCGCCACTGCCGTGTTAGAGATCAAAAGATTCAAACATAGTGTGAGAACAGAGAACATAAAGCGGGTGGCCCTCCCCCTTTCTTACTTCCTTTTTCCCCTTTAACTCTATATCATTATATCACAAGTTATGTAGTATTGTCAACTAGATAAAATACATAAAACAACCCCCCGGAGATCCTTTCTCCGGGGGGTTGCGTATATAGATGGGGGAGGGCCGTCCCCTTATCTATCCTTATTGATATACGACTCTCATAGTAGCCGTTCCGCTGTAGTCGCCGTCTTCGCTGGTAGCAAGGATGTTAGCTGTAGCTCCTACTCTGATGTTATTTGCATTGCCTGATCCGTCAAAAGCTGTAGGTCCGGAGAGCAAGAAACTGTCAATCAGTATAGTTGTAGCTACTCCAGGAGCGCTCATATTGATGCCGCCTACTTCAACAACTGACCTTGTTATGTTCCTGTTCTTTCCGCCCTGTGCGTTAAAAACAGCAGCAGTCGAATCCGCGGGAGCAACTGCGACCGTGAATGCCGAGCCTGTAAGGGTGGTGTCAGGGAAACTTAAGTCCTGTATTTTGCTGATGGTGATGGCTTTCAGTAGCTTCATACTTACGCTAAAGGACTGATCCGTAGCATACGCAGCTCCACTGATGAACATCGTTACCGCAACAACACTTAATAGTTTTTTCATTGTTCCGCCCTCCTGTTTTTCTTTTTTTTCTTCTTTTTTCTTCATACGCATTTCTTTATGTTGCACGTATCGTGCCAAGTGGGCGAATGCCCACATTACATAAGGATTACGAGGAAAAATCAATCTTCATACCCCTTATAAAACCTAGGAAACGGTGTAAACACTGTCCTATTCTGTAGTACAGAATCGTACATTATCAGACATAACTGTAGCAAATATTGAGAGGAAACAGCAATATACAAAAAACAAAGTGCGGCTCGTTGGTTTCTGGCATTTATTGTTTGTTTGCAACACCCTGAGCAAAAAAACTTTTCAGCCGAGTTTTTTAGAGGTATATGGGGTAGTCTACTTAAATCAATCAAAGGGGTAACTACCATGACTTTAACCAGCGGACACGCAAAAAATCTTCAGAAACCAAAAGGGAAACTTGGAGTTGTAATACCGGGATTGGGCGCTGTTGCGACCACATTCATCGCCGGTGTTGAAACAATAAGAAAGGGATATCAGCCTCCAATAGGCTCAATGACACAGATGGGGCACATAAGGCTTGGAAAAAGAACGGACAACCGTCAGCCCCTAGTAAAGGACTTTATTCCCCTCGCTGACATTAACGACATGGTGTTTGGCGGCTGGGATATTTTTACCGACAACGCGTATGAATCAGCAAAGAACTGCGGAGTGCTTCCGGATACTATCCTTGAGCCTATAGCGACGTACCTTAAATCAATTAAGCCTATGAAGGCAGTGTTCAGCAAAGACTACGTTAAAAAGATCGACGGACCGAACGTTAAGACCGGCAAAAATAAAATGGACCTTGCGGAACAGTTGATGAAGGACATGGAAGATTTTAAAAAGACCAACAACTGCGACCGTCTTGTAATGATATGGTGCGCGTCGACGGAAGTTTATACGGAGCCAACAGCAACGCATAGTTCCGTAAAGAAATTTGAAGAAGGTTTAAGGAATAATGACCC
>JAZDEK010000217.1:0-2403 GCA_043808895.1 Pseudomonadota bacterium | reverse complement strand
AGTGCCACCACCAAAATTATTCCAGGCACAAGTGCCGCGATAAATAATTTATCTATGGTTATAGAGGGCTGCCCGGATATAGATGTATAGGCGTTTCCCGCGATCACGGCGTACAATATTAAAGGCAAACTCGGAGGGAATAAAAGCCCAAGGCTCCCCGTTGTTGTTAAAAGCCCGAGAGTAAAATTCTCGCTGTACTTTTCTTTTAATAGTATCGGGAATAAAAGTCCGCCCATCGCGATTATAGTTACGCCCGATGCTCCCGTGAACGCCGTAAAAAAAGCGCAGACTATTAAAGACACAACTGCCAATCCGCCCGGCAGCCATCCCAAAAGTGCTCTGCTTAAATTTACAAGTCGCTGAGGGGTTTTGCTCGCCGACATCATGTAGCCCGCGAATATAAATAAAGGGATGGCGGTAAAAACAGGATTTGTCGCTATTTTATAGACCTCTATGAAAAGACCGGAGAGTTGGCTTCCAGCGGCGTAATAACCAAGAAGTGTTGCGGCACCGATAATTAAAAATACCGGTACTCCCAAGAACGCGCAAAGAATAACAGCGATAACAAGCGTCCATATCATGTTGACGCCCCCTCGCCATGCCCCTCGCTATGCGCGTCATCTTCATCCGGCGTACCCGTGAATACCTGAATTAGAAGCCTTATGCTCATTATAAAAAGGGATATCGGGACTATTATGAATACTATCCACGTTGGAATATTCAAGAACGCGGTCATGTTGTCCGCAGCCTCCAGCAGAGTAAAATCAATAGCAGTCTTAAGGAGCAGTAAGGATATAAAAAGAGAAATTACGGCGACTATTTTCTCTCTTATGTAAAGGAATTTCGGGTTCTTTGATATTTTTGAGGCCACTTCTATATTTATATGTTTTCCTTTTCTTGTCGCAAGGCTTGCTCCCGCAAAACCAACCCACAGCACCAGAGTCCTTACAAGCATATCGCCCCAATCAACGCCGGTGTTAAAAAAGTTCCTTAACACCACCTGAAGCGTGCCGACTACTATCATGACCACTATGCCGACTGTTAGCGCCCATAGTTCCAGCTTTAAGAAACTATTTCTTAGGTTTTTTAACATTCTGTTTTTTATTTCTGACCTCGTCCCTATATTTTAAGGCCATGTCCATAACGTCCTTGGAGTAAAGTTGTCCCGTAAGCTCTTTCCACACGCCCTTACTTATATCGTTGAATTTTTGTACATCGTCCGCTTTAAAGTCCACGAACGTGATGTTGTTGTTTTTCAGCGTCACATAAGCTTTTTCGTTATCCGCGCGCGAGGCTTTTATCAATTTCCGGCAGAACTCGTCGGAACGTTTTTTAAGCAGTACCTTTTGAGCGGCGGGCAATTTGTCAAAAGAACTTTTTGTTATCAGCACTGCGCCAGTGGCGTTGGTTATTTTTAACGTGTTCATGTATTTTGTTTTTGTGAACCATTGCATTGCTATCGCGCCAAGAGGGGAAATGTAAACTCCGTTTATAAGCCCTGTCTGTAGCGACGTAAAAACATCCGTAACAGGCATCGGGTTCGGCACAAGTTTCATGTCCTCAAAAAGTTTCTTCGCCAACGGATCGCCCTCCCACGCCCACATTTTTATGCCTTCCATTGACGCCAATGAATCTACTTTTTTATTCGAGAATATATTCACGAACCCCACTTCCGCCCAGCCTAAAAGCACATAGCCTTTTTTCTCAAATTCTTTTTCAAAGTAAGGTCTCATTTTTGAGGTCACATGATCTATCTCGTCGTAATTATCGAACAGCCCAGGAAGCTCCAGCACTCTTATTGCCGGAAGTATCTGCCCCAGGCCAACGCCTGTGAACCCGGCGCTGTCTATTTTTGCTATTCGCATTTTTCTTATTACATCAAATTCGTCGCCGCTTATTCCGCCCGGGAATATCTTGAAGGATAATTCGCCCTTTGTTTCTCTGGCGAGGTTGGTGTTAAATTCTTTCATAAGGTTCAGCCAAGTGGAACCCTCAGGGGCGAGCACCGCGAAACGTATTTCTGTTTTCGCGAGTGCCGCCGTCGGCAGAAGTGAAAAAGTTAACGCGGCAATGGACAAGGTGAGTGCTTTACCGAGAAATGATCTTTTAGGCATTTGAATAGTTCTCCTTTACTTCGCATACAGGAACATATCTTTAATGGATCTTTTTATCATGGGAGCTTTCATTTTTACCGAGGTGTTTATAAGTGTCGCGTCCTTTATTGTGTCAATTTTCGCTTTTGCTATTTCGTCGATAAGAGAGTGAAACGTCTTTCTATCCTGTATGGCTGCTGTGCAGTACTGCGCGTATAGGAGCTGCGTTATTAGCATTCCTCTCTTTGCGCTTTTAAGGGCTAGTTCCATGTTCTTTGTGCCGACATCAGGTTTCCCACCGAGCATTTTC
>JAZDEK010000216.1:0-3201 GCA_043808895.1 Pseudomonadota bacterium | reverse complement strand
GGTTTAGTTTTTTCTGAAAGAACAAAAGGTATCAAAGTAATAACTAACGCTATTATTATTTTCATTATTTATTTTCTCCCCTACAGTTTAATATTACAGTTGAATTGATTTTAAGTATATAAATGAATTCGCGACCAAGAGCCTCTGGACAACTGCAGCCCTGATGATCTATTCCCGGGCGTAACTGTGCTTTATCTCGCCGAAATAAACCGTGTGAAAGTCCTTTTTGGGGTAGAACTTTTCTATTATTCCAGCGTCTAGAGTTTCCGGCGTCACCTTATTCTTTTCAACTATGCGGCACTCGTAGAAGTATTTGCATTTCTCTATTATCATCGTGTCTTTTAGCTGTCCCCTCACCGGGGTAAATCCGCATTGTTTGAATTTATCAGCAACGCGCCCGGAACTTGAGCCGCATGTCACCAGCTCATTTTTAAGTTTACCGGCGCTGGGCACGCACACCGTAAAGTGTTTCGCTTTTTCTATAAGTTCATATGTGTATCTTACAGGCCTTACGAACACGGTCATTATGGGCTTTCCCCACACTATTCCCACCGTCGCCCAGCCGATGGTCATGACGTTAACTTTACCGCCTTCGTCCTCCACCACAAGGAACGCACCGTCGTTCTCCAAAGCGTGGTTAAGTTTATCTATATGCTCAAAATGTTTAGTGTACACCGTGCATCCACCGCTTTAACGGTCTTACTACGGCCAACAACACCAATCCGGAAATCCCAACTGTTATAACAGGCACACTAAAGAACGTCGCGTGGTCCATAGTGTCGTAGTTACCGGCAAATATTCCACCCGCAATACTTGCAAGGAAACTTGAACCCAAAAATACGCCCATCATGAGGGACACGAATTTAGCCGGAGAGAGTTTTGTTACCATGGACATACCGACAGGCGATGTGCAGAGCTCACCGATAGTATGAAGGAAGTAAGCGCCCACAAGCCAAAGCATACTTACAGGTCCGTAGGTCTTGTTGAACATCGCGGCGAATATCATGAGCACAAATCCAGCAGCAACCAGGAACAACGACCATATAAATTTGGCCGGCGTTGATGGTTCTTTTTTTATGTCGGAAAGCTTAAGCCATAGCTCAGAGAATAACGGAGCAAGGATTATTATAAAGAGAGGGTTTAGCGCCTGAAACCAGCTTGCCGGTATCTCAAAGTTTATGAAAGGGATGAATTTATTTGTGGATTGTTCCGCAAAAAGACTAAGCGAACTTCCAGCCTGTTCAAAAGCCGCCCAGAAAAATACCGAAAAGAAAGTAAGAATAACTATGACAGCAAGTCTTTGTTTCTCATTCTTTGTAAGGGGTTTATCGTCGTTCTTTGCTTTTTTACTTGAACCGCTGTGTGACGCATGTATAGGGCAGGAACCCTTTTTGCCTATGTATTTTTCTTTTCCCCAGAGTAAAAGTACAGCACCTATGAGCATACCTACCGCGGAAGCGAAAAATCCCCAATGCCAGCCTACTCTTTGTCCCAAATATCCACAGATAAAAGGACTCAAGAACGCGCCAAGGTTAACTCCCATGTATAGTATTGTAAATCCGCCATCGCAGCGCGGATCGTTCGGCTCATAGTACTCGCCTATCAGTGACGATATACATGGTTTGAACAACCCGTTACCTATTACAATAAGGCACATCGCCGTATAGAAGAACATTAATGTGGAAGAATTGTATTTAAAAGCGAGTATCGACATTAAGAACTGTCCTACCACCAGCACCCATGAACCTATAATGGTCGTTTTTACCGGTCCCCAAAACCTGTCGGAAATATATCCGCCGATAACAGGAGTAAGATACACCATTCCTGTAAACCATCCGTAAACGTTACCGAACGATTTTGTGCTAAAGCCCAGAAAACTCATCATGAAAAATACCAAAAGAGCTCTCATACCGTAGTAGCTAAAGCGCTCCCACAGCATTACTGCAGACAGGAAATAAACACCCTTTGGGTGATTATGCTTGTTCATTGATTTCCTCCAATAGAACTAATTTATTCCGTGCATCCACTTTTTCAAAGGCTTCTGGAGCACTAGTATAAGTATTGCAGAAATTACGGCAACTGCAAACGGAATTATAAATATCATCTTGCTGCCCGCGTTATACGAAGGCACCAACATAGCTCCCGCTATACCACCACCGCCAGTTAGCAGCACCCATACTCCAACTGTTGTGCCTACATATTTTGGAGGAGCAATTCTTGTGACCGCTGCGTTGGCTATCGGGCCGATGAACATTTCTGCGGCGATGAATAAAAGATTCACGGCCATCAATCCATATAGACTAATAACGCCGCTCTTTTGATAGGACATGAACAGAATGTAAAGCGCCAAGAAAGTAAATGCAGCGAGCATCATACCCATAAAAAATTTCATGAACGTTGGCGTTACTCTTCCTCTGTGCGACGACCACGTCCAGTACCATGTAAATAACGGTGACAAAATTATTCCAAAAGCGAACATCGATAGCGGCAGGAATCGGCTGTTCTTTTTTAGTACGACATCAGTGACGCCGGAGAAAACGGAATTAAAAGTATCATTAGAGCCGGACAGTATTTGCCATATGAATATTACTATAACGGCGATTACAGCGAGCACATATATCTTGTGGACGTTATGTATACGAGGAACAGACGCATTCGTTATCTTCGGTTCCTTAATCCCTCTTACCATCAACACAGCTCCTAAAGCGGCAAGACCGGCGACCAAAAAACCAAGTCCAAAGTGGACGTTCTCTCCAATATAACCACAACTAAGAGGAGCCAGAACAGCTCCAACGTTGGTGGCCAGGAATATAAAAGTGAAACCGCTGTCGCGGCGCGCGTCGTTCCTGTCGGAATAAAGGTTACCAAGGATGGTGTAATATGATGGACGAAAAAGACCCAAACCGATAGCCAAGAACACTATGGCTGTATATAGCGCTATCGTCGATGAGGATACGCTGGAGAAAGCCATTATAATATCGGCTATGGCTACTGATGCGCACGCCCACACGAGCGCTCTTTTTGCACCAAGCCACTTGTCCGATAATATTCCGCCAAAGAGAGGCATTACGGCAGCAAGTAGAAGCATCCAACCGTAAATACTGCCTGCAAAATTCCTGTCGAACTTAAGAACGTTCAGCATGTAGAGAATGAGCAGTGTCCTGATACCGTAGAAACTGAAACGCTCAAGAAGCAGCGCCG
>JAZDEK010000215.1:0-14181 GCA_043808895.1 Pseudomonadota bacterium | reverse complement strand
TCTTTTTTGGCTTCGTATATCTGTATTAAGTGGTCTACTATTTCCCGCTCGTACTTATATTTGCTGCTTTTTGACATTACATCAAAAGCCATTTCTCCGTATTTTTTAGCCGTCTCAAAGGCCTTTTCCTCTTGTTCTTTTGTTTCGGCGGATCTTCCAATTTTAAAATACAGCCATCCGGCGCTGTCCAATATATAAGGATCATCTGGCTTAAGCTCCAGCGCTTCCTCTATATATTCTTTCGCTTTACCCATGTTCATATTGAGCTCAGCATACATGTAGCCGACGTAATTTAAAGCGTAGGGGTTTGAATTTTTGTTTGTCTTGTTGATCTGGATAACCTTTTCCATGGTTTTTAATGCTTTGTCTTTTTCGCCGATCTCGTCTTGGAACAAAGCCTTATGGTAATTTGCGAGTTCATTTTCAGGATATAAAATTAGTAGTTTATCCAGGGTTTTTATGGCTTCCTCTTTTCTACCTATATCACCCAGTAAAAGCGCTTTTTGGATCTGGTAATATATGTCGCTATCAGAACCTGCGGAAAGTTCATCCATGTATTTAACTGCCTTATCTTTATCTCCCGCTACCACGCACAACCAAACAAGTTTTTCTTTTATTTCCTCTGAATTTTGCGGTGAAAGCTCCGCGAGTTGCTCCATTTTCAATATCCCTGTTTTGGTTTTAAGGTCGCTGTATATAGAGAAAAGCGCGACCAACGCCGGTTGGTAATCTGGGTTTATCTTCAGCGTCTTTTTGTAATATTCTTCAGCCGTGGTAATGTCCCCCGCGGTTTCGTAGATAACGCCCAGGTAGTAATATGGAAAATCATCCTCGGTATTTTTCTGTAGGTATTTTTTCAGAAGCTGTGTCGCCTCTGCGGGATTTCCCGACTCTATAAGCATCGCGGCCGTGTAATTTACCGCGTCTTTGTTGTAAGGTTCGACTTTAAGTATTTTTTCGCAGAGTTTCAACGCTTTGTCGTATTTTTTCTCGGACATCGATATTTCCGCGTATAGTAATAGAGCTTCTACGTTTTTGTAATCTGTTTTTATGGCTTCCTGAAGTATTTCTATGGCTTTTTTCTCATCAATACTTTGTAAATACGCGTAAGCAAGCTTAACTTTTATGTAAGTGTCTTTTGGCGAGAGTTCCGACGCCTTTTTATATTCCTTTATCGCGCTATCAAGATCGCCGTTTAGAATATTGATATCGCCTCGCATATAATGGTCGTAAACGTCGCCCTCAATTGCATATAAGGTTGCGCAGCAAAATGTTAAACATGCTGAAATAATATATTTTTTCATCAATACCCTTATCGGCAGAAATTTTAAATCCTTTAGGCTTGACATTGGTAGTCCCTGAAAATAAAACTAACTATATGGACTTAAAGGATTTTCTGCCGGGTGTTCCGGAGCTTCTGACCCTGTGCATAATACTGCTTCTGGTATTCTGTCTGGACATCCATAGGTTTATAATGGGGCGCAAGAACGGGCGTAAATAAATGAGCAACAACGATACGAACATCAGGATAATAAAACGCTACGGTAACAGAAAACTTTACGATACCGAACTCAGCCGGTATGTGACGATAGAGGAAGTCTCCGGTCATATAAAGAACGGGATCTCCGTTAAAATAATTGATAACAAAACAGGCGAGGATATAACCGGATCCACTCTTGCTCTTATTGTTTTAGAGGCGGAAAAAAAGAACAGGACCAAATCCAGTTCAAGTGTTCTTGAGTCAGTTATAAAAACCGGAACGCTTTCAGATTTTATCATTAACTCGACTGATTCAGTTAAAGCTGGTATAAATGAGGCTGAAAAATGGGTAACGCAGCTTGTGGACAGCAACAAGGATTTCTGGCACGACATGAAACGTTACCTTAAGAATAACAAAGAGGCTGCAAAGTTCGAGGATTTCGGCGAGCGAATGGAGGAATATTTCAAGACCACGATAGAAAAGATGCGTCACTCGTCCAACAAAGACAGAGTCAAGCAGGAAAGAGAGATCATAACGCTGAGACAAAGAATAGTGGAGCTTGAGGAAAAACTCAAACAGCATGAGGAAGAAAAAAGGAGAAAGGAGGTCGGGGAATGATTAAAAGATCTTTTGTTACATTTGCGCTTACAGCTTTTGTTCTTATTCCGTCCATGGTTAAGGCTGATCAGGGTGATTTTTCTTTAGGTGCCGATATTGGTAACGTCGGACTTGTGGGTTCCGGAATGGGAACGTACGGCTCCAACGGTTTTGGTTTCGGCGGATATTTAAGTTACGCGGCGTCTGACCTTTTTGATCTTGATATGAACCTTTTATATTCTCCGCACAGTAACGGCGCTAACAGCGCGAATGCTTTTTACGGGACATTGGCTTTAAAGTTCGGAATGGCTTTCGACCAGCTTCTTCCTTATTTAACGACGGGTATAGGTATTTACAGGAACTCTGTAGTGCTTGGCGGAGTCTCGGACTCTGTCGCAAGTTTTGGTTTTAACGTCGGTGGTGGGATGGACGTGGATGTAGGTTCAATGCTTCGTATAGGACTTCTTGTGAGATATCATCCCGTTTTTGGAAAAACGATTTCAACAGGCGCGAATGGAATGGGAAGTTTTTGGGACGCGTTGTTTCGTATAGGGATATTATTCAAGACCGGTGTTCAAGGGGGCTGGGATTAATGCAGATAAAGATAGACTACAAAAAGATACTGGACCCCGTTAAAACGCTCGCCGGTGATATGCATTTCGGGAGCACTTTTACGGACAAAATGTTCGTAATGTATTACATCGATAAAAAGGGATGGTTCGGTCCTACAATAAAGAATCACGAGTCTTTCCATCTCGAACCGTCGGCGTTGGTGTATCACTACGCGCAGGAAATTTTTGAGGGACAAAAAGCGTACAAATGGAAAGACGGACGGATCGCGATGTTCCGCCCCGAAATGAATATAAAAAGATTTAACCGTTCCGCTGAAAGGATGTGCATGCCCAAAGTCGACGAGGCTCTTTTTATGGAAGCCCTGGAAAAACTGATATGGGAGGACAGGGATTTTATTCCTCAAACGGAAGATCAGTCCCTTTATGTCCGTCCGGCGATGATAGCCGTGGACAACTCTCTCGGCGCGAGGGCAGGCGCGCAGTACATATTCTTTATTGTTAATTCGCCGACAGGTTGTTATTTCTGCGAAGGTTTTAATCCCACTAAAATATGGGTCAGCGATAAATACGCCAGGTCCGTTCCGGGTGGAGTGGGCGAAGCAAAAACGGGAGGGAACTACGCCGTCGGTTTCAAGGCCATGGAAGAGGCGAAGACAAGAGGTTGTTCACAGGTGTTGTGGCTGGACGGTGTTGAGAAGAAATATGTGGAAGAAGTCGGTGTCATGAACATATTTTTTGTCGAGAACGGAAAACTTATAACCCCCGCGTTGGACGGTTGCATACTGAAGGGCATAACAAGGGATTCCGTGATCACGATCGCGAAAGAACTTGGTTACAGCGTGGAGGAAAGACGGATCCCGATAGATGAGATCTGTAAAGGTATACAGGCCGGAGAAGTTACGGAATGTTTCGGCACAGGCACTGCCGCGGTTATATCTCCCGTCGGTGAATTAAATTATAAAGAACGTTCGTACGTGATAAATAATTTTAAGACCGGAACGATCACAAAAAAGATCTACGACATGATAACCGGCATCCAACACGGCGAGATAAAAGATAAACACGGCTGGATACGATTTATAGCGCCAAGATAAGGGCGGGATGTACTTTTTAGTGTGCATCCTTTTGTTTCTGATATAATGTTAAAGTAGGTACTATGAATGGGGGTGTCATTATGAATAGATTCTTATTTGTACTAATGGTTTCAGTTCTTGCGATGAGCTGCGACATGGGTGGAGGCGTCAAGAGAACTACTACGATTACTGGTGAAGGAGAAGCCTCTCTTGGTGGCGGCGAGTGCCAGATAAATTCTGATTGTAACACTGGATATCATTGCAGCGAGGAGAATATCTGCGTTGCTGATAGTCCGGGAGAGGATGGTGATGCCTGCGGTAATCATTCAGAGTGCCAACAGGATAAGTTCTGTAACTTATCACTGACTCCAAAAGAGTGTGAAACTAGGAAACCTTACAACACTGCTTGCAATACTCCGTTCACGAGTTATTGCTCGAACTACTGTAAATCCGGTTCATTCTTTTTGGATGGATCTACAAAAAAATGCGGCTGTATAACCGCGGATTGCAGCGGAACATATAACGTGTGCAGCTCTTTAAGAAAAAGATGCGTGAAGAAAGTTGCTTCTGGTGGAGCTTGCAACAGCACAAACTTGGAATGTAATACAGGGCTTACATGCACGAATGGTGTCTGTACCGCTTGTACTAATTGCTGTACCAGCTACACACAGTGTCCGGCAAATAGCTACTGCGATGGTAACGGCCAATGTCAGGTTGGATGTACATCGCTGCCTGGTTCCCCGATAGTTGGGACGTGTTCTAACGGGTACTACTGCGACGACAACTCGGGTCTCTGTGTGCCGAAATGTACCGCAGGTTCTTGTGCGGGAGTAAACACATTCTGTAATTTGGGTACGGGAGTTTGTGTCAACAAGGTAATACCTGGAACGCCTTGTGGCGTGGCAACATCCGGTATCCCTGTAGAGATACAAGGTGCTTCTTGTGCGGATGCTTGTACAACAGGGGTGTCGGCCGCAAACCAAAACAAGGAGTGCGGATGCACTGCTAATGCTCACTGTCTTGCTATTCCAGCTTACGCTAACATCGGTTTTTCGTGGTGTAGTTCCGCTCGTGAGTGCGTGTATCCTTGTACTGTTGCGCTTGCCACTTGTAACTCTAGCGGCAAAGGTGACTCATGCGTTAACACGGGAGCTCCTTACACCAGTTACCAATGTAAATGCGGTGGCGGCGCTGGTTGCGATGGAACCAATACTAAGTGTATAAGTAAAAATGGTACTATAGCATGCAGGCGCGTAGATTATCAGGGACCATGTAGTTCTTCTGATCAGTGTATAAACTATTGCATCAGTTGTAATTGCTTTACTGGCGGCAGTCCTTGCACGTCATGTGGCCCAAATGCTCAATCGGGAACACCATGGAACGGCTGGTCTTGTAACACGAATTGTGCATATGTGAACGACGTTGGCTGCGACACTTTATAATTTAATGAGCAAGGCGGCGAGCGGGCTTGTAGTAAGAGCGACATGTCGTTAGAAAGTGCAACATACTGATATTGCAAAGCTTAATGTCGCGTGGTTTTGCCGGCAATTTTTGTTGTTGACAAAAAATAAAATATCTGATATAATGTTTACTAAGATAAAAAAACTCCGGAGGTTGTACGTATGCAAAAATTAATTCTTATCACAACAGGACTTTTGATCTTAAGTTCATGCGGACTATTTGGCACTGGTCGTAAGGGAACTTCTTCGTTTGGCGTAAATAGTTCAGGAGTTCTTTGTGGAACAACGGTATGTGCCCAAGGTCAGATCTGCTACGAACTAAACGGGGTTGATGGATGTTATACAACAAGTACATCCTGCGGATCAACCTGTGATCCAGCATCTTTTTACTGCCTAATTATAAACGATACCCCAAGTTGCGTACCGATTGTCGTTAACGACGACGGTGACGACGATGTTATTGCCGTTCCTGGACCAATAAATAACTGGCCACATTTTACGCTCGACGCCGTTGTTTTGGACCATTGGCAGCCATTTTACGCTTTACTTGACCCCGGATTCCAGGCTCTTTTAAATTATGGAGATACTTTTACATCCAGCCCTGCTGAATGTAAGTCCGGAGTGGAGCAGGGAGCTGATAACGGTAAGTGCGGATGTAAAATAAACGTCGATGACCCATGCACGAACGGATACATATGTAAGAATGCGCAGTGCCAGGAGCCTGGGCTGCAGCTTCAAGCTTGGGCACCGCACGTAGTTTACTCATACAATTATGGAGAATCCAGTAATCACGGTCTGCAAACGGTCGTTGACATAGAAGAGGCTCCTTACGGCTTCAGCGATATAAGAGTAATTGATGGAAGCAGTTACAGTATCGCGTGCGATAACGGATATCTAAAGATTCCTGTAGATCTAAATAGAAACGCCGGAGCCAAGTATGTCTTTTTATGTGTTAAATATGCGGACAAAGGCGATACGGCTGTAAACGAGATAAAATTTGCCGTAACTCCTCCGCTACCAGGGTGCCTCGATCCAGTCCCTGCGCCAATTATGCCTGGATGGACTCCTATGGTTCAAAAACTTGTGCCTCTTATCGTACCTAATCTTAACTCCGGTAAGTCTTGTAAAAAACACATATTTGGATACTACAAAAAAGGCACATCACCTTCTATTATGAAAAGATTAAGGATAAACGGTAGGAACGACGCTTCAGCATGGACGTGCAGATGTTGGACAGATAATTGTGCAGGATGGGATACGCATACCACTATTAATTTCTTCAGCGGAGTTGCTGCAGATCTGAACGAAGACATCGGCGGCGATTACATCTATATGTGTTACAAATAGTAAAACGAAACAGTACGACACGACACATTTTTATTTTGGTACACCGCGAGGGGGTCGAACCCCCAACCTTCGGTTCCGAAGACCGACGCTCTATCCAGTTGAGCTAGCGGTGCACCCAGAGGCTGTCACTAAAAACTTATAAATCCTCGTTATGTGTAAGTCAACCTGCTGTTGACACCGTGTGGCCTTTTGTACTAAAAAACAGGGACCATGTTCAACAACCTTGTAAGCAGTCTCAGCAACATCTTCTCAAAGCTCACGCGTTCAGGTGTGTTAAAGAGCGGCGACCTTGATTCGCTCATTAATGATCTTAGAACTTCTCTTATTGACGCCGATGTGCATCATGACGTCGTAAATGAATTCTTAAAAGTAGTGCGAGAAAGAGCAGAGGGCGCCGAGATACATAAAGCACTTTCTCCCGCGCAACAGTTCCTTAAGATCGTTAATAAAACGTTAACAGAAATACTTGGAGGTAATGCCTCTCCAATAAATTTAAGCGGCGCACCGGCTGTAATAATGCTCGTCGGACTTCAGGGTTCCGGAAAAACAACAACGGCTGTAAAGCTTGCAAAATATCTTAAGGAAAAAATGGGCCGCAATCCAATTCTGGTTGGTATGGACTTTAATCGTCCTGCTGCGGTGGAACAATTAAAGATCCTTGCGCGCGAAAATAGGATAGATTTTTTTGAGGGCGAGACAAGAAATGCCGCAAAAAATGCCGAACATTCCGTAAAAGAGGCAAAACTCACAGCGTCTAAAAATAATAACGACACATTAATTATAGACACAGCAGGCCGTCTTCATATTGATAAAGAATTAATGGACGAGTTAAAGGAACTTAAAAAAACTTTTAACCCCGGTGAAATACTCTTAATCGCTGACTCAATGCTCGGCCAGGACGCCGTGAACGTCGCGCGTGAGTTCGATTCTCTTCTCAATATAAACGGCTTTATACTCACAAAGATGGATAGCGACGCCAGAGGCGGAGCGGCACTGAGTTTATTCCACACAACAAAGAAGCCGATAAAGTTCATAGGTCAGGGAGAGAAAATAGACGCGCTGGATGTTTTTCATCCCGACCGAGTGGCATCAAGAATACTTGACATGGGGGACGTGCTCACCCTCATAGAAAGAGCGGAAGAGAACTTTGATAAAAAAGAGGCGGAAAAACTCCAGGCTAAATTAAAAAAGTCCGGATTTGATATAGAAGATTTTCTTGCTCAAATAAAACAGCTCAAAAAACTTGGAAGTATGGAAACTCTTCTCTCCATGGTTCCCGGATTTTCCGGCATTACAGGAAAACTAAAAGGACTCACTCCGCCTGACGATGAACTTAAAAAAATTGAAGCGCTTATTCAATCTATGACCGTAAAAGAACGCCAACATCCTGAAATCATTAACGGAAGCAGACGCAAACGTATAGCGCTTGGAAGCGGAGTGAGCGTGAACGACGTTAACAAGTTCCTGAAATCCTTTGACAGTATGAAGAAGCTAATGAAAGGCTTGCCAAAAGGCGGATTTTCTGGTTTAGGGAATAGGAACGATATCAAATTTAGATAGGAGGCAACTGGCTAGAATGAGTGTTGTAATCAGAATGTCAAGGCAGGGGGCTAAAAAGAACCCTCACTACAGAATTGTTGTGGCGGATCAAACGTTCAAAAGGGACGGAAGGTTCATAGAAAAACTCGGCACATATAATCCAAACGAAGAAAAAGGGCTCACTCTTAACATGGAGCGTGTTAAATATTGGCTGAGCGTTGGAGCGAAACCGACAAAGACTGTATACTCGCTGATAAACAGGAGGTAGTGTGATGGTGATGCTGGGAGAAGATCTTAAGGAACTGGTCGTCGTTATGGCAAGAGCGCTGGTTGACGCGCCGGATAAAGTAGAGGTTAACGAGATCGTTGGAGAACAGACAACTGTGTTGGAACTTAGAGTAGCTAAAGAAGACCTTGGAAAAGTTATAGGTAAGCAGGGCAAAACGGCCAGATCAATGAGAACAATACTTGGCGCCGCGGCAACGAAACTGAGAAAAAGAGCTATACTCGAGATAGTAGACTAATGCGGTATGGAGCAACGAATTGTTGTTTCTGGTAAGGAACTAGTAAGAGTAGCTAGAATAACATCACCGGTAGGTGTGAACGGGGGCGTAAAAAGCGCTCCCGTTTTTTTTAACACAAAAGAGCTTGGAGAATTATTCTCGGTCTGCGCAGAAGGACTATTTCTTATCCGCGGCAGTCAATTCCCTAAAAAAATGTCGGTAGCGTCCTTAAAAGTATCAGAAAAATATGTTGATATGAAATTTAAGGAAGCCGGCACCAGGAACGACGCTATAAAATTATGTGAAACAGATGTTTACGTTCCGTATGACGTTTATCTCAAATATCTAAAAGACACAAAAAGCATATTCGGTTATGTTGGCTACAGTGTGGTCGACAAGAAACTCGGGGCTTTGGGTGAAGTTACAGAAGTGGTAAGGGATAAGCAAACATTTTTGGTCGTGGGCGTAAAATTAATACCTTTCGTAAAAGAACTTGTGGAATCCGTTGACTATGAACGCAAACTGATCAAAACGATACTTCCAGAGGGGATATTTGAATGAGGTTCGATATATTAACGCTGTTCCCCGAACTTATATCGGGATATTTTGAGGACAGCATAATAAAAAAGGCGCGCGAAAAAGAACTTATCTCGATACATATGCATCAACTAAGGGATTACGCGCTTAATAAACATAAACAAGTCGACGATTCTCCATACGGCGGGGGCTCGGGGATGCTTTTAAGGGTTGACGTCCTTGGGCATGCTGTAGAGGAAATAGTATCTAAGCTTGATAAAAAACCATACGTTATTTATTTAAGCCCACAGGGAGAAAAACTGAACAATAAGAACGCGCGTAAATTCGCTGAACTTGAGAACGTACTTCTTGTTTGCGGGCGTTACGAGGGTGTTGACCAGCGTTTTATAGATATCTACGTTGATGAGGAGATATCCATAGGCGATTACGTCTTAAGCGGCGGGGAACTTCCGGCGGCTGTTTTTGTAGATGCTGTGAGTAGGTTCATCCCGGGAGTGGTCGGAAAAGATGAATCGGTCAGGAACGACAGCTTTGAGAACTCCATGCTAAAATATCCGCAGTACACAAAACCACGCAGTTACAAGGACCATGATGTGCCGGACGTTTTGACATCCGGGAATCACAGCGAGATAGAAAAGTGGCGCGCGGCGGCCGGTGTAAAAGCGACCAAAAAAAAGAGAAGTGACCTTTTATGAACATAACTGATCTTGATTTTTATGTTACCCTTGTGCATTATCCGATAAAAAATAAGACCGGCGAGATAATAGCCACCGCCGTTACGAATATGGACGTGCACGATATAGCGCGTCTTGCGATCACATTTGGATTCAAGGGCTACTACATAGTTACACCAATAAAAGAACAGCAGCTTTTAGTGCAAAGGATTATCGACCATTGGCGCGGGGATTACGGTAAATTAAGGAATAATAACAGATCAGAGGCGCTGGACATTATAAAGGTCGTGTCAACGGTGGAAGATGCCGCCAAGGACGCTGAAAAGAACTCAAAAAAGAAAGTTAAACTTATAGCGACCTCGGCAAGAAAATTTGACCGCGCGATCACGATCAATGATTTTGTAAAAACCGGGCTCGATAAAAATAATTCGTACATGTATCTTTTTGGCACAGGCTGGGGGATGACAGACGATGTTATGTCCGGGGCGGACCATATTTTTGAGCCGCTCTCTTATGAAACGGACTATAATCACCTCGCTGTAAGGTCTGCTGTTTCAATTATTATGGATAGGTTATATAATGGTATAAGAGAGTTAACATGAAGAAAATAACAGTGTACGGAAAAACGGATGTAGGCAAGAAAAGGAACAATAATCAGGACAGCATCCTGCTTAATGAGAGGACCATGCTTTATGCAATAGCTGACGGAATGGGCGGACACAAGGGCGGCGAGATAGCAAGCTCAATGGCGCTTGAGATCATCGACATGGCTGTTACAAAACTCATCGAGAAGAACTCCAACGTCCGGATACCACCGTTTTTAAAGGAATCCATATCGCTGGCTTCCATGAAAATATACGAGAAAGCTTTAATGGATGAGAGCCTTAGGGGCATGGGAACTACCGTCATTAGTGTTCTCTTCAGGGACGACAAGGCATATATCTCACAGGTCGGCGACAGTCGCGCTTATTTGTTCCGTGACGGTAACTTCTGGAAACTTACGGAAGACCACTCTCTTGTTAACGAGCAGGTGCGCTCCGGAATGATAAACAGAACTCAGGCCGAAAGGATGTCTTACAAGAACGTAATAACAAGGTCGGTGGGCTTTGAGGAAATAGTGGCTGTGGATATATACACAAGGGAAGTCCAGAGCGGTGACGTGTTCTTGTTGTGTTCCGATGGATTAACGTCCATGCTTTCGGACAGTGAGATCAGGGACAGGGTGAACACCGACGATATAAAGGGTAGCGTTGAACGCCTGATAAGCGCCGCTAACGAGGCCGGCGGACAGGATAATACAACCGTCATACTTGCGAGGGTTAATTAATCTAACTTTATGAAGTTTAAATTCCGCCCATATACGATCATGCTTGTACCTCAGGACTCGGGTAAGGTGTTTAAACTCACTATCCCTTTTCCGGTGGTCGCGGGCATCCTCTCTGTAGCGGCTGTTCTTTTAATTTTTATAATTTACGTCATGTTCAATTATTTCTTTATATTGACCGAATTTAAAGGCGTTGACGACATACAGGCAAGGAACAGAAAACTGGGTAAACAACTTTTCTCTTATAAAATAAGAATAGAAGAGGTCGAGAACAGCCTTGAGCGTTTAAAAACACTTACGACCAAGCTCAAAATAATATCCAATATCGGAACATCAGACCACGGAGCGGATTCGGAACTTTATTCTGACGCCGATATTATAGAGGGTATAGATGATTTCTCTATGAGCAGTAACGCCGAAATAGACGACGAATTCAGAAAGATGCAGACAAAGTTGAGGGATATCGAATATAAAATAGCGTATCAGGAAGAAGACCTCTCTAACGTCGGTGAGTATCTGGCGGAACAAAGCGCGCTTCTTGCCGCAACCCCATCCATAGTTCCGGTAAAGGGATGGGTCACATCCCGCTTCGGTTCAAGGCTTGACCCGTTCACGCGCCGCATAGAAAGACATGAAGGATTGGACATATCAACAAGGCCCGGAACTCCCATTGTCGCGCCTGCCGACGGTGTTGTTATATTCGCGGGGAGCAAACCCGGTTACGGACTTGTGTTGACCATAGACCACGGCTACGGGATTACGACGGTGTACGGCCATAACTCCAAATTCTTTGTCGCGCAGGGAACAAGAGTAAGGAGGGGTATGCCGATAAGCGCGGTAGGAAATACGGGAAAATCGACCGGGCCTCATCTGCATTACGAGGTTAAGGTTAACGGCGTTCCTGTGGATCCTAGAAAATTCATCTTGGATAGTCCTTGGGGGTAAGAATGTCGCCGCTTTCCAAAGTTCTTGTTATCGACGACGAAAAACAGATATTGTCGGCCGTAAAAAGATCTTTACATGGATACTTTGACGCCTATACCGCCGAGAATGAAAAGGACGCTCTCTCTATTCTTGAGAACAACAGCATAGACGTTGTTATATCTGATTATAATCTTGAGAGCAGCGTTAACGGCGTTGAGCTCTTGAACACGGTCAATACAAGATGGCCTTACATAAATAGGATCATACTTACCGGATACAGAACGCGCGAAATAGTTCAGGACGCGGTCAATAAAGCCGGAGTATTTAAGTTCCTGACAAAGCCGTGGGATGACAACGAACTTAAACTTGTTCTCTATGCCGCTGTAAAAAAATCGGAAGTGATAAAGAAAAATCTTTTGGTGCTTGAGGATATAAAGAACAAAAATAAAAATATAGAGGCCGCCTCAAAGATATTGGAAGCTGAGCTGAAATTTAAGGAAAGAAAACTGGATATATCCAAGGAATCCATATCTTCCGTTCAGAACAGCCTGGACGCTGTTAACGAACTCCTTGAAAGGATATCTTCCGGCAGGACTTTTATGGAGATCGTGTCTTCTGTCCTGGGCGGTATTAAACATATCGTGGACTGTGATACGGCCAGCATAGTAAGTCTTGGCGGCGGAGGTAACACGTTGAGCGTTCACTCCGACGGCTGGAACGCCTGTTATAATTTAAAAGAAAGCAACACGCTTGATTCTGTTTTTGAGTCTCTAAGGAATAATAATTATTCGCCGCTCATATTGAACTCCATATACGCGAAAAAAGAACTTAAAGAGAAATTGCTCAAGAACTCATCGGTATATTCAGTGCTTTTGTATCCCATCTCAATAAAGACTTCTGAGAACACACCGAACGTTTTTATTATTGTTCTGGGCAGAACAGAAAAGCACATGTTCGGTAGAGAAGATGTCGTAAAATTAAAAGACATTTCAGCGTCGCTGCATGTTACAATAGAAAGGCTTGTCTCAGTTAATTATATGCAGGCGGGGCTCAGGCAGTGGGAGAACGCTTTTAACGCCATACTTGATCCTCTCTTTATACTTATGCCGGATTTTACGATAATACGCGTGAACGAATCCATAGAGCGCCTAACGGGCATCAAGGCGAGAACGATGCTCGGTGAAAGATGTCACAGGGTCTTTAAAAAGTCCGATGAGCCATGCAGGAACTGCCTTGCTGACAAAGTTTTTACATCGGGAAAAATAGATTCCACGGAAGGAGTCCCTTGTTTCCAGAATAAAAGTATCACAGCGACCGCGTACCCTATTGCCGACGAGAACGGATTTATAACTTCTGTCATACAGTACAACAACGATAAAAGCCCTGAATTCAAACTTTATAAACAGCTTATACAGTCGGAAAAACTCGCGGCCATAGGATTACTCGCCTCAAATATCGCCCACGAAATAAATAATCCTTTGGGCGGGATACTTGCCTATGCCCAACTAATAAAAAAAGATTTCCCGGAGGGCAGCCCAGTTCACAACGATATGTCGGAAATAGAATCGGCGTGCAACAGATGTAAGAATATAATCACGAACCTTTTGGATTTCTCAAGGGATACATCCGCGGACGGGAAATCTGTTGTGAGTGTTAAGAAAATTATTGAGGGCACGTTCGCGCTTCTTAATATCTGCGTAAAAAATCATAATGTGCAAATAGAAGCCGACGATGAAAGTCTGTCTGTGCTCGGCAACGCCGGACAACTTCAACAGGTCCTGTTTAATCTTCTTACGAACGCCGTACACGCGACCCCCAAGGGCGGCAGCATAAAGATATCAGTGAAAAAACAGGACGATAATAATGTTCATATAGAGGTCGTCGACAGCGGCGTTGGTATCCCGGACGATGTTATGCCTAAGATATTTGAACCGTTCTTTACCACAAAAGATAAAGGACAAGGCACCGGGCTCGGGCTTTTTGTCACTCACGGGATAATTTCCGACCACGGTGGCGATATAAAAGTTAAAAGTACCAAGGACGGTGGCTCGACGTTCAAGGTAACTCTTCCTGTTTACAGAGAGAACACGTTATGATGTACGCGATCATAAAATTGTACGCCTATATGATGGCGGAACTACTGCCGCTGGG
>JAZDEK010000214.1:0-5848 GCA_043808895.1 Pseudomonadota bacterium | reverse complement strand
ATGTAAAATTTTTCCGGACTCATCAACTATTGAAGCCGGCGTGTTCGTTCCGCCTATGTCGACGCCTATCGCGTATTTCATAAACCGAATAGTAAGTTAAAAAAAATCGTTTTTCAAGCAGCGATTAACGTGGTAACAATTTAATGGTCTATTCAGGACATTATAGGAGGATGCATAATTATGAGGTTTTTACTACTTTTGGCGATAATAATGCCGGCAAACATCTTTGCGGCAGCTTTTGCCTTCAGCGGCGATTGGCGTGCCGAGGTCGCCATGTACCACAAGCTCGACCTTAACGGAGCCATGCACGGTACGGGCACTACCGATTACACCGACCCTGCCAGCCCTGATTATAATCCAAACTACGATCAGGACAGCACCAAGACGTATTGGTTGCAGCGTTTTAAAATAAGGCCCGACCTTATAGTTTACGATAATGTCAGAATAAAGAACGAGTGGATACTGCTCGCTGGCTCGGCTTTACCGTCGACCAACATGGGTGGTGCTATAGACAATTTTGTAGCCGGTGGGCTTACAGGCGCTGATAACGTTCATGCTCAAATATCCATAAGGAGAGTGTGGCTTGATTGGGCGAGCGACTGGGGGGTTTTCACAATGGGACGTCAACCGCAAAATTTCGGTCTCGGCATGACGTACAACTCCGGCGACGGTGTTTGGGACTACTACGGAGACTCCGTCGACAGGATCGCGTACAAACTTGTAATGGGAACCGTATATTTTAAGATCGGTTACGATATTCTAGCGGAAGGCGCTGTGAATTACGCTCAGGATGACCAAAGCGCTTTTATTACCGAGCTTGGATACTCCGAGCCTGAATCCAACATGGACATGGCGTTCTTGTGGCACTTCTACTTTGCTCCCGGAAGACAAAGAGTGCACACATACGATGTATTCCAAAAGAAAGTATTTCCTGTAAGCGCACTGAGTATCGCCTGGGAAGCAGCGTATCAAAAGGGAACTATGGGCGCTTCAACCGTTCAGTCGTTTGGTATGTTGGTTGATTTCGCGTGGAAACCATCGCCGATAGAATTCGGGCTGAAAACAGGATTCGCCACCGGAGATAACGACGGCGCCGACGGAAAATACTACGCGTTCCACTACAACAGGAACTATAAAATAGCGTTCTTGTTATTTACAGAAGATCTGGGTGTGGGTGGCGACAGCGTACACGGTAGCCAAGGCATAGGCGCTGACTTTAATGATCTTGGCGCGGTGTTTTTTGCGCCGTACATGGGTTGGAACTTAACTGATTCGTTAAAATTAAGTTCTGTTGTGGCGTATGCTTTAACACAAAAGAGACCGACCACAGGACGCGCAAAAAACCTTGGAACAGAACTTGACCTTGACCTCACATACACATGGAAAGAAGACCTGGACACAGGTATCAGGGCAGGTTGGTTCTTCCCGTCCAGTTACTTTGTAGGACGCGCGGTTGGAATGGGGCTGATGGCGACCGTTTCCTTAAAATTCTGATGAAACAGTTATCTGTAACGATATTCGATAGCGACGCGATAAGGGCAGAAGCCGTAAGGGAAACCCTTGCCGAGGGAAATTACGTTGCGGATATCCATACATCCGATGTTGATGCGTTAAAATCGGTTATTGAGAAAAAACCGAACGTTATATTTTTAAGTTCAGATTTTACTTCCGATATAAAAGAGTTCGTATCCAGGATAAAAAATTACGATAACAGAGCGAACATCATATGTATGTTATCCGGCACCGACGTTGAAACGCAGGCCGAGATGAGTGAGCTCGGAGTTAAGTACTATATAGAGACCCCGCTCGTTTCCACCAAAGATATCCTTGATAAAATAGAAGCGGTAGAAGCGGAGATAATAAACGAGGACGAAAGGAACTCATTTTTTATATCCATGCTGACGAGCCTTAAAAAAATAGCATCAATGGACAACAAACTTAAAAGAAAGCTAAACATTGCCTTGAACATGTTCACAACTTCAGAAGATTCATCAGGGAAAATAAAAGGCACATTAAAAGATGTCCCATATTTTGAGGCCGTAAGGATAGCGGCAGGTGTTCACAGCGAGGGAGTTTTGGAGTTCGTTAACAATGAAGATAGGGCGGTGTTCGTTATAAAGAACAAGAACGTGGTCTCCGCGTACGTTACTCCCGGCGTAAGAGGCCTTAAGGCTTTTCTAAGAGTGGCCGGATGGGAAGACGGTAGTTTCAATTTTAGGCATAAAATAAATGTAAGTTACAGTGTTGAGTCCGAGATCGCGAATATGGACATTACTCGGCTTTGTTCCATGGCAAGGCGCGCGTTCGAGTGGTCGCTAAGGATGAGGAATAACCTCCCGCCAAAGGACATTAACCTTAAGATAAATATAAGTTCGCTTAAACAAAAACAAGATCTCAATCAGGTTGAATTTGACGTTCTAACCACCGTAGTTGAAAAATCGGCTATAAAGGATATTCTTAATTACAACAACAATACCGACGTGGATATCATGGATTCTATGATATCGCTCAGAAAGAAGGGTATAATAGAGGTATGCGTCCAGTGAGGCTGCTGCAGATAATTTTATTGACCGTGTTAGTTACAGTAAGTGGTTTAGTTTATGCGCAACCCCGCCCGCAAACGCTAAAGGCGAGGGCGGTCTCTCTTATGGAGAAAGGCGACTTTGAGGGATCAAGAACCATTCTTGAGGGGCTTAAGGGAAAAGATGACAGTAAAGACCTTTATTTTCTTTTGGGCTTTGTTTATTTAAAAACAGCAAGATACGAACAGGCGGTCGATTCGCTTAGAGCATACGAGAAACTTAAACCCGAGAACGACGAGTATCATTATTACCTTGGCGTAAGCCTGTATGAATTGAAAAGATACGACGAAGCTTTGGATGAATTTAATAAATCAGCGTTGTCTGGTGTAAAGGTTGCCGCCTCTTATTATTACTCCGGCTACGTACATTTTACAGAAGATGACTGTGGCAAAGCACTCCCGTTCTTTGTGGATGTACTTAAAGAGGAAAAGGGCGACTTCACTAATCTCTCTCATTATTATTCCGGAGTTTGTCTTTACAGGGATGGCTTCAATGATTCACGCTCTTTTGAATCGGCGGCGTATCACTTTGAAAAAGTGTTGGACGACAAGGGCTCTATATCCGACGAGGCAAGATTGTATCTTGACGCGATAAAAGATTATCAGGAGAACGGCGCGGTAAGGTACAAGAACAGATATAACGTTCAGGCCGAAGTGGATATCCTTTACAGTTCAAGAAGAACGATAAATCCCATTGCCGGCATTCCTACACTAGGATTGGACTTGGGAACACACAGCTTTGTGGGGCGCGCGGCTCTTGACCTTGGAATATCTCCCATGATCTATGATAGTTTTGCGTTATTCATAAGTTACGCGTTCAAAACAGATATTGCTTTTGACACACGGCTGGCAGCGTCTGATTATCAGGGACACAGGCCGGGGCTGAATTTCCAGTTTTACAATCAGAGAAGGACTTTTCAGGCGATGCTTGGATACTATTACGAAATTGATCTTGTTGATCACACTTCACTTAAGAAAATAGATAACGCTCACGTTATTGAAACCGGTTTTGACAAAAGTTTAACAAGCACTTGGGCGATGGGGCTTAAACTTCCGTTCAGATTGTATAACGGCAACGGCGGACAATGGGGCGATTTTACCGGTAAGAGTTTAGAGGTTTCCATTTATTCGTACCACATATTCGGAAAAACATCTTTCAGGTTCGAGCCGTCGGCGTTGTTCTATATGGCGTCAACCGGAACATTAAACAGTTTTAAATATTACAAGTTCGCGATAAAAGTTAACCTTCCATGGCGTGTATTGTTTTTATGGCCGAGCTTAAACATTACTCCTGGCAAGATTGTTGCGTCCACGGGCAACGTCTCTACATACGAATTTGGTTTTGCCTTGTTTAGACCCGTAGGGCTTGGTATGAGGCTTAGCATCTCGTCCACAGCGAGAAAAGGTTTTGTGTCTAATAACTGGGAAGTTATAACCGGGCTTGGTCTTGAATACGTCTATCAATAAGATCTATTGAGACAGTATCTGTTTCAGTGGATTTAAATTCAAAAACTCCACAGCCTTTTGAGCGTCTATTTTAGACCTCGAGATATTCTTTTTCATTTCTTTTATCCTGGCGCCCGAGGCCAAAATATTGTTCTTCATCTCGCTGTCTGTGTCGGAATATTTTCTTAAATTCTCAATTAGCGTAGCCAAGTGATTGATGTCTGACGACGAGTAAATTATGAGGTCATTCCCCGCGTTAATTGCAAGCTTTGACGCCTCTTCCGGTGAGAAATGTTTTGTAATAGCGCCCATTGAAATATCATCCGTGATAACGAGTTTTATAAATCTAAATTCCTGGCGGATCACTTTTTGTATGAATATTTTTGATAACGACGCGGGAACTGAATCGATGTTCTTAAATAATATATGCGCAGGCATAATTGAGTGTACGCCTGCTCTAGTTGCTCTTTTAAACGGGAGTATCTCGTAGCTCATTAATTCTTCCAAAGTCTTGTCCGATTCCGGGAGCTTCTCGTGTGAGTCAATCGTGGTGCATCCGTGTCCGGGGAAATGTTTTACGCAGCAAAGGATCCCGCTTTTAACAAAACCTCTTATTACGGCACTTATCACTTCATCCACTTTTGCAACATCTGTACCAAGCGATCTGTCGCCTATAACCCCGCCTGTTTCATTTGTCATATCGGCGACAGGCGCGAAATTAAAATTTATCCCGCATGCCAAAAGTTCTCTCGCCACCAAATTAAATATCTCAAATATCTCTTTAGAAGTTTTTGTTTCAGCAAATTTTCTGAATGCCGGAAGCACTGTGAACGGAGCCTTAAACCTCTGTACCCGGCCACCCTCATGGTCAACGCAGGTAAAAAGCGGCATCACGGGGGATGCTTCCTGAAGGCTATTGACCAGGTTGACAAGGTTCTCGGGGGAGTCGTAGTTTTTCCCCAAGAACAGTACTCCGCCTATGTTGTACTCTTTTATGAATTTATAGAAATCGCCGCTGGGGGCAGTGCCGGGCACCCCTATGATAAAATATTGACCGATGTCCAACCAAGTCTTGTCAGGCATATAAAAAAAGTTATACTAAAAATCAGAGGACGACAATGTTTTATTCGGGGCTGATTTTTTTAATTATTAGCATAAGTTATCCGGTTTTCTCAATAGAGCCGGTGGATAAGAGAAAGGATAGTGTTGGAAACATCATCTTTCTGAGGGGAAAAGAGGTCTCTGTTTATACCGAAAATAAGAAACTGAAACTTGACGCAAAGGATATTCCTGTCTCCGTTTCTTCTGGCGATGAGATAGAGGTCGGTCCGGAATCTGACTGCGAGATCGTAATGTACAATAAGGATTCTTTATATCTTGGACCTGAGAGTTTGCTACAGATCAGTTGGTACAGTAATGATGTTTCAACCGCATGGCTCAAATATGGCGTGATCATGTATAGGGGAGAGGTTCCGGTCGCGATAAAAGCTAACGATTTTTCGGCCACAACGACCGGCGGTGATTTTGTGTTCAGATATAAGAGAAAAACTTCGGAGTTCGTGCTCCTTAATATAGGTTCCCAAATACAGTTTAAGCACGGAGACATCAAGGCGTCTTACGCTCTTGATACAAATAAATATGTAAAGGCGGTTGCGTTTAGCGGTAAAAGAACTATTGGCAGTTTAAAACAGGATGCGGTAGACAAATTATATAAATTGTTAAAAACAACGTACAAGCCTGAGGGCAAGGTTGAAAATAATAAAAATATCCCAGGTGAAGAGTCGGATAAAGCAAAACTTGTTCCGGCCGAAGAAGCGAATA
>JAZDEK010000213.1:0-2785 GCA_043808895.1 Pseudomonadota bacterium | reverse complement strand
CTTAAGAGCATCAGCATCTTTAGTGATCGGCGCGTTAATTGCCGAAGGTGAAACAGAGATCCACCGCGTTTATCATATAGACAGAGGATACGAACATATCGACGAAAAATTAAGACACCTGGGCGCAAGGGTTAATAGACTAAAGGAGTCTTGATATGAACGATTGTTTGTTCTGTAAAATAATAAAAAAAGAGATCCCATCAACTTTTGTTTACGAGGACGAGAACACATACGCTTTCAGGGACATTCATCCCCAGGCAAAAACTCATATATTGGTGGTTACAAAAAAACATATCGCATCCGTTGATGAAATAACTCCGTCCGATAATACATTAAATAATATATTCACAGCCATCAGAAATATCGCGGCACAGGAAAAAATATCCGGTAGCGGTTATAGGGCAAGTGTTAACAAAGGTTCCGACGCCGGACAAACAGTAGCCCATCTACACTTTCACATCATGGGAGGCGGAAAGTTATCGGGCAAAATGGCATAGCATTAGCGCTCGGCATTGAGCTCGCGGTCGCTGTAGCCGTATGCGCGTTTATCGGCGTAAAGCTTGATGAGAAATTCCATATAACACTATTCGTAATAATATTACCCGTACTCGCGTTAATATTAGAGATATACCGTATGTACAGCAAACTCAAAAACTATATCGACAAATAATGACTTTGTTTATCTTCCTTCTGCTACTAATTTTCTCGCGTATTCTGTAAGAGCTTCGGCTTTTGGTATTTCTATATACATATCCGCCAGCAGCGCCTGGGCTCTATTAACATCGTTACTGGAACTGTCTATTGTTTTAACCATATCACCCATGGATTTCTTAAGCAGTTTTTCTTCAGCCTCGTATCTTGCCATTTCCTCTTTTGGGACAAGCCCACCCTTGCTCCTGTGATACGCCATGGCCTTGTCTATGGCTTTCATGTTCTTGATCGCGCTCTTTCTTAAAGTGGCCATGTTACTTATTTCATAGTTCAAATTCTGCAGCGACGGCAGTTTTTCAAGCGGTATCAATTTTATCTTTTTGGAAAGTAGATCTTTAATTTTTGATCTCGATTCATTCATCTCGCGTTTTGTTTGTTCCGCTTTTTCCATCATCTCTTTAACGTAAACCCTGAGCACTTCCTGCCATCCCTGTTTAAGCTGATACTTAACGGGGGTTGTAATATCTTTTATTTTAAGCGCTCTTTTTCCTGGAACCGTGTTTCCAGCCTGGGCGTACATATAATAAGTATCAGATACGTCGTTGGTAGACTGCAACACCCATGGCCCAAACGCTTTTACATAAGTGTTTATCCTGTTGTTAATTGTTGCTGCCTGAAAATCCAGGAACTGCGACTGAAAAGAAGCGCTCATCATGTTCTTTTTCGCCTGAAGTTGTTCTTTCATACTGCCATATTTTGCCAAGAACATATTCGCGTTATACGTATCGTATGCGGCTATTTTCTGAGTGATAATATTGCTCATATTGTTCTGCATCTGCGATATTTGATCTTTAATGTAACTACTTGAATTTTGATTTGAGCCATAGCGCCCGCCGGAAATATTCGCCAGATCGTTCTGTGTCTGTGTCGCGCTTGTCTGATAAACTTCAGCTACTTTGGGGCTCAACGACGCTAGATTAGTCAGGTCCGCGTTATATCCAAATATACTTTTAATGTAATCTGTATTCTCTTTATAGAATTTAGAAGCATCTTCTGTGACATTTTTAACACCCGTTCCAGCCGGGTTGAAGAAATTTGTGGTCGCCGATTGCGCTGTAAATTTATTATCGGTAGGCATACCGCTTGTGGTTATAGGGCTTGTCTGAGTACCGGTTCCTGTCCCGCCTGTTCCCGTACCGCTGATACTTACATTCCCGAACGGGCTTGTCGGAGTTGTACCGTCCATACTGAGAGACGGACTGATGCCAGAATTTTTTGTCGCCATAGCCATATTCAAAGCATGAGTTTCTTGAAGTTGTTTAATATATGGGGTGTTAAGAGCGTTTTCTTCCGGCGATAAAAACGCGTTCGAATATGAGAGGCATTTAATGGTAGATGAGTCATACAAACCTTTTTTCTGTGCTTTATTCGAACACGCGATCTGAACAATTGGTGAAGCAATAGCTTTAACCGCGCTTAAGGCTTTTTGAACAGTGCAGCTTGCGCCCTCTTCCACCTCGATATCTATTGGGATCGGGACTGTTCCATCGCTCAAAAATCCGGCGATAAAATTTTTCGCCTTTTTTGGGCTCGCCGGAATAGACTTTAACACATCGTCGGCGCTATACTTGACCGGCTCAACTTTAAGGTCATCTTTCGCCGAATTCAATATGTCGTAAACCTCTTCCAATTTATCCTTAAATCTTGGATCAGTAGCTATTTGTTTTGTTTTAGTCTCAAACTTTTGTTTGGCCGCAGTTAATTTATTTTTATAGTCAGCCACATTAACCGCCGCTTTTTTATCAGGAAAAATCAAATTTTCTTTCTCTGCGATCTTTGCGTCCATTAGATCAGTTTCTGCTTTCTTATAATCTTTCAAGTCCTGAACCAGGTCCTGCACATCTTGATCAGTGCTGTAGCTGGCCGGATCTACATCATCTATAGCCTTGTAGCTGTCTTGGACATACTTTTCCATCACACCAAGCTTTGCTATGTATTTAGCCTTATCCGCGCCTGCAGTGAACTCGGCCATCGCCTTGTCGTCCGCGACTATGCTTACAATATCAGTTTTAAAAACCTCGCCGGCTTTTGTTAGATCTGACAGATCCTTGAATGTATTCTCGTCAAAAGTGGC
>JAZDEK010000212.1:0-5594 GCA_043808895.1 Pseudomonadota bacterium | reverse complement strand
AAAAAATACCGTCAGGAAAGAAAATAGAAGCCTCAATGTATTGCGACTGTGGCAATAAGAAGATGGACACAAAAGATTATAAAGGCGCGGTAGTTTGTTTTACAAAAGCGATAGAATTGAGGCCCAGGTACGCCGAAGCGTACAGCCTCAGAGGAAGAGCTTACAGTGACCTTGGGCAGTATGACAAGGCGGAACAAGATCTTCTTGTCGCTATAAAGTATGATGAAAAGCTCTATAAGGCTCATTACAACTATGCGAGGATCAAATACGCCAGATCAGAGTTTGATGAATGTATAGAACACAGCGAGAAAGCTATAAAATATAACAAGGATAAACCCAACGACGCATTCTACTACCAGAACGCAATATGTTATTACATGAAAGAGAGCTTTGGGGCTGCTCGGAGTTCTTTGTCGGAAGCCATAAAAATAAATGGCAACGATCCTCTTTATTACTGCATAAGAGGATGCGCGTATAAGTGGGACGGTAAAGGGCAGGAAGAGCTTAACTATGATTATGCGGTTGAACTCTATAATTTGGCGAAGAAGGATTTTAAAAAGGTGGAAGAATTAGACCCAAAATATGCTTGTGAGAGTTCTTACTGTCCGAACTAAGACATCTCTTTAACGGATCCTGTACAATAAGACCATTGTTATGCGGGTTTGCGGCGGCACAGAGTTTGCAATAGACAGGAGCAGGGGAAAAGTTCCTTGCTTCGGAGGTAATTGCGAACATGAAAACACCGCCATTCGCAGAGGTCTGGATAAATCAGAAAAGGAAAAGGTTCTACCTCTTTAAGGACGAGGGAATATCTTTTACAGGCGATAACTTTGTTGTTAACGCGGATAAAAGGACTCAATTTCCGTCGTTACTGTTTTCATTTACGCCGGACACTGCTGGCACGCCCAGCTCCCAAAGTGCGCTTAAAGTTTCCGTTCTTAACCAGGATCGTGATTTTATGCTTCTTGCTGGCGCGAAAAGAAAAATAATAGAGATCACTCAGCCGACTTTTTTTAATTTTATGAATCACGATCTTTTTATAGATAACGTTGAGACGCAACAACCGTTCTCTATGACAGGCGTTTACAGCGACGATATCTTTAGCTCAATGGAGTATTCAAGGAGCGACAGAACTATTTTCATAATAGGGGACACGGGCACGGGAAAAGAACTCCTTGCGAAAAATATCCATTACAACAGCGTGCGAAGGCACGAGCCTTTTAGGGTAATAAACTGTTCCAGCCTTGAGCCAAATATTGCCGAGCGAACTCTGTTTGGGAATGTGCGCGGCGCTTTTACGGACGCTGTGTGCGACTCAGACGGCGAATTCATGTCAGCGGGGCAGGGCACCCTTGTCATAGACGACATCGGGAGCCTTCCGCTTGGCATCCAGCCCCTGCTTTTAAGGGCGCTGGAACTTAAGGAAATAAAACCTGTAGGTTCCGACGTTATAAAACAACATAACGCGCGGATTATAGTTACGTCCATATATTCGCCAAAGGAGCTTCTTTATAAATGGATGCTCAGAAAAGACCTCTATTACAGAATAGAGGAGTGCTGTGTTTACTTATCGGAGTTAAAAAATAAGCCGGAGCTTATTACTAAGCTTGCCGAGTTTTTTGCGGGCAGCGAGTATATTTTTACTCAATGCGCGAAAAACAAATTGCTGGACTACAAGTGGCCGGGGAACATAAGGGAATTAAAAAATGTTATTGAGCGCGCGAAAGCTCTTTCCTCAATTTATAGTGTTAATAAACAGCCTTATAAAATAGAGGACAGATATATAACCCTTTGCAACCACTGCGATGACATGAGAGGGATCGGCATAAAAGACCACATGTCAACGTACAACCTTGAGTATGAAGAGCGCGAACTCATAAAACGAACGCTTGAAAAATATAAATGGGACATAAGAATGGTCTGCAAAGAGCTCTCTATATGCAGAAGCAGCCTGCTTTTAAAAATTCAGGATTACGGACTTAACGGCAATAATTAACTAGCGGATAGTTTTTCTTTTATCCAAGCCGTACTTTTCCACTTTTGATATAAGACTGGCACGGCTTATCCCCAGCGACTTTGCGAGCTTTGATTTATTCCAGCCATTATTTTTCAAACCCTCGGTTATTAGGTCGCGTTCAAGTTCGTCTATGGCGTCCTTAAGTCTGCCCGAATATCTGATCACAAAATCTTTTTTGTCTTTTCCGTCCATTATCGTCATTGAATGTTCCGCTCCAGCCTCTTTTATTCTGGCGGACAACAGATCGTCCTCTATTATCGGGTCATCACCGGCAAGAACAATAAGTCTTTCTATCTCGTTTTCAAGTTCCCTTATATTGCCCGGCCAGTTGTGCTCCATAAGACGCGCTAAAAGTTTTTTGGATAATTTCTTTTTTTGCAGTCCGGTCTCTTTGTGACTTTTCTCCAGGAAATATTCAGCAAGTAGAGGTACATCCTCCTTTCTGTCTCTTAGAGGTGGAACAGCGATGTTGATAACGTTTATTCTGTAGTATAGGTCTTCTCTGAACTCATTCTTTGCTATCATCTCTTTTAGGTTCCTGTTCGTTGCCGCGATTATTCTTACATCAGCCTTTCTTGATTCTGTTGACCCTACCGGGATAAATGTTCCTTCCTGAAGCATTCTTAATATTTTCACCTGTATGGAAAGCGACATGTCGCCTATTTCGTCCAAGAAGAACGTCCCACCGTTGGCTATTTCAAAGAGTCCTTTCTTGTCTTTCACAGCGCCGGTGAACGAGCCCTTTACATGTCCAAAAAGTTCCGACTCTAAAAGATTCTCGTTGAACGCCGAGCAGTTCTGCACCACAAATATTTTATCTTTTCTTGGTGAATTGTAATGAATGGCCTTTGCTATCAACTCTTTTCCCGTTCCGTTCTCTCCCTGTACGAGGACAGTGCTGCTACTGTGTTTTATCTTGTCCAAAAGATTGTACATGTCCTGCATTATGGCACTTTTCCCTATCATGTTCTCGTAGCGGTAACGCGTTCCCAGCTCTTTGTTAAGTTGTGATATTTTATTTTCTCTTGAGGAGATTTCTTCTTGTAAGGTCTCTATTTCACTTGCGACAAGTTCCACCAGCTCGTTAAAATAATTTAACTGCTCTTTTAAAATGGTCTGGTTCTGGCTAATTCCACCGTCTATGTCTTTGGATGTGTAACCCAAGTCTCTCAGTGTTTTATAAAGGCGCTCTTTGTCTTTTTCTTTGGTGTCCTCGGTGAAATAAGGCGTGGCTATTACAGCGCCAGATACATTTCCTTCCATCAGTATGGGGGACACAAAACACGGCAATCCCGTTTCATCCCATTTAAGATGAGTTTTCTTGCTGAGCTTTTTGCCCACGACAACTTCTCTGCAAAACTCCTGAAAAAGATCAAACCCGCGCGGGCTTTTCATAAGCATGTTGAATATTTTATTCTTAAAAATGGGCACATTTTCTTTCGCTATGTTCCTTATGCTTCCCCTTTCATCCAGAAAAATTACCTCTGTGTTCCACCAGTTACTTATGATGGTCTTAAGTTTTTTTATAACTCGCAGATTCTCGTATTCTTCCCAACTAAGCATAGGTCACCCCTTTAAGCGTGCTAGAGTGTCTTAATTTTAATCACTGTACAAACTTTTGTCAATTTTTGTACAATAAGTTTACACTAATAGGCGTAACTTGAGACTTTTTCCTTGACTTTAGGGGCTAAAAAATGATTAAAAGGTGTTTCTATATGGAGGCCGCATAATGAAGAACTTGTTCGTTTTTTTATTTGTTCTGTCTTCTTTCAATTTAACTGTGTACGCGCAGGATGATTTTGAAAAGAAGATCGTGGATATCGATAGTAATTTAAAGATCGCGGAAACACTACTCATTGATGTCAACAAAACGTTGGCGGCGAGCGACGAGTTCGTTAAAGTTATTGAAGAGCAAATAGTCGTGATAGATGGCTGCATAGACAGATCGGACAATAGAATAAACTTGAGCCTTGCATCCAAATCCGACCCGACAACACTTGGCGAGGAACAAAAACAAGATAGCGAGTTGGTTAACGCAGCGCTTGCGAATTTGGAACCGGCAAAAAAGGATTATAAGGACGCGATGGTGAATTTTGATGAGCAAAAAAATAAAATGCTTTCTGCTCTTGCTCTTGCGAAAGAAATTTTGGACAGTGAAACAAAGACAGAAAATCCCGTGACGGAACACCTTATAAGGCTTGCGCCGTTGGCGGAAAAATACTCGACCCTAAAAAAAGACGCGTCCTCCGCGGTTGCAAAGTTTAACGCGTCCGAAAGCAGGTTTAAATACCAAGAGGAACAGAACAAATATTGGCTGATAGAGTACCGCTTCTTTTCCACGCTCCTGTCCTATAAAGACGACAGTGAGCCTTATTTGGGCGCCGTATCCTTTGAGGAATTCGGCAAAGCAAAAACCGTATTCAATGAGCAGAGAAAGCTGTATCTTAAATAAATGATCCAATGGAGATGGTTTGATGAAAAGAGTTCTCGTTTTCTTGTTCTTTTTATGTTCGTTCAGTTTATATGCCCAAGGCAGCGACCCTGATTTTGATGCCAGGATCACGCAAGCTGAAAATAGTTTAAAAAATGTGGAAGCGTTGCTTCCTGCTCTTAAAGAGCTGATAAATAAAAGCGAAGGATTAACGCACTACGTTGATGATGAAATAAAAGTGATAGACGGTTGTATAGACAGGTTGGACAGCCGAATTGAGCAAAAGGCAACTATTGATGATGACCAACTCAAAGATTTTTCTCTGATGGCGTCCACGTTCCGTGCCTTGAAAAGGATGTTGGATGACGACCTGTGTATGTTGAAGGATATCACAGACCATCAAGCCGAGATAAACAGGGAAATTGAGAACGCCAAAACGATTTTGAATAGCGAGATGGGAAAACCGCTCAGTGTTGAGCGATTCTCAAAGTTAAACCCATTACTTGGTAAGCTTGACAATATCCTGAAACAGGTCGTCCCCTACTATGTGGAAAACCCCGGCGTTAAGTTACTGTACAGTAACGCGCAAAGGTCTTACTGGTTCGCTCAGTTTGGATTTTATAAAAGTCTTTTTTCTTCCGAGCCCGTATCTACTGAAAAGTATGAGAAAGCTAAAAGGACATTTAACGCAGACAGGTTGTTGTATCAGTGTTCACTTTAAGGGATATCTTGGTTAAAGTTTAAGAAAGATCTCCGCATATTCCATTTTATTCTTGGAATTTATCTGTTGGAAAACGGCGTTATAACGGTTCTTTGCGATTATGCCCTCGTCAAAGGGGGTTATTGAGCATTGGCTTTTGTGGCAACTTACCGCGGCGAGTTTATTCTTGTAGAACGGAGTTATATCCACAATGATCGTTTTTTCTGTCACAGGGATCGCGTCCCATGTTTCGTACGCAAAAAGTTCAGCATCTATTTTTTGCTCCTTTATTGTATCAAGCGAGAGCTCGGCTGTGCGGCTATGTGTTCTATGCCTGTCATCGGGGTAGGGCATATATATCTCGCTGTAGGATTTTTGTTTTAATATTTTTCTCAGTTCGTTCGTGAAAAGTTCCGGTTTGCTAAAAAGCTGAGGGCTGTCTATTC
>JAZDEK010000211.1:0-2585 GCA_043808895.1 Pseudomonadota bacterium | reverse complement strand
TGCCGCGTGGATGAGTCTAATCTAAGATATTTTAACGCCCTCTATTCAAAATACCTTAAATCACATAAAAGCGAAAAACTTGTCATAGGCGAAAATGCATTTCCCACAACCATAGCGCCCGACTCTCTTATGAAAGAGCTTCCGTACGTTGACTACGAGGAGCTTCTAAAACAAAAAGATGAATTAAGTTCGTATGCCAGAAAAATAAGGTTGTGGCTAAAAAAAATGCAGGGCGGCACAGGCTCCTCTATGACGAGGACCACATACCTTGCAAAAATTAAGAACATAAAACCCGAAGAGGTCAAAATTGGTTCCAAAGGCACCGACCTTTTTATAAACGTTGACGGTAAAATGCTGCCGCTTGCGGAAGTTCAAGTTATGCAGGGCATTATTGATGCCAAAGAAGGTACGTACAGCAAAGTGATATTCCACGACGTAGTAAGTGATGAAACAAAGGGTGCAGTTACTCATATGTGGAAGAAGATGAAGGATATGCTGCCTGATAATTGCATGCGGTTCAAAGATATTGTCCAGGCGTACCAGCCCACTGTGGACGAGAACGATGACCTTAGTACCAATAGATTGAACCCCGGTGGGCATGGTTTTATTGCCGTGGACGCGTTGACCCTTATACGCTCAAAACATCATTACCCGGAGAATATGTATGAGAACCTTGTTTGCGTTATAGGTAACGGAGAGGATCTTGGCAGCACTCCCGACGCTGTAATGCTGGGCTGGGTCTTAAAGAATAAAGTCCCTATCACAATGCTGACCACAGAAAAAACGGAAATAGACCTTAAGGGCGGGCAAATTGCACTCTTAAAAAAAGACGACGGCGTATGCGTAACGATAATAGAAAAAGCTCAGGCAGAGCAGGCGGAACAACTAGAGCTTTTTGAACAGATGGGGCTAAGGAAAGGAGATAAAAAAGCTTTCTTTAACACGAACGTCGCTGTTCTAAACTACGATGTGTTAACTCCTCTGCTGGAAAAACTTGTGGACGAAATAGGCGAAGAGAAATTTTTGGAAATAATAACACCTGACCTCATAGTTAACGCGAAAAAACAAAAGGATAAAGACGGTGTGACTCGTGTTTATAAGCAGCTTGAGGGTGCAATGGGCTCAAGCCTTTTAAATCTTGATAAATTCTGGCGCGAGAAATATAAAAAACCGTTGGTACATTTTATAAATATAGATAGATCAAATCGTACGCGCTTTTTCTGCCCTGTAAAAACTCCGTTCGATCTCTTTTTGCAGTTCTTTTCCGACAGGTTCACCCTTAACACCAAAACCATGCGCCTTGTGGATAACAGGCCCGGCAAACTCCCTGTTGTGATATTAAAGGATGACTATTATAATGACGTGGAAAACACATTGAACGCTTTTAAGGGCTGCAAGGTCTTAAATTTAGATAAGCTTTATATAGAGGGAATAGCTAACCTGCAAAATAAAGTCCTAAGCGGAGATGTTGAAATAAAGAAACCGGCGTGAGAGGAGAAGTAAAATGACAGAAGGTAGTGCAAAAAAGGAATTCTTGACTGAGTTGAGAGTAATAGCAGAAAGCGCTTTCTATATGAACAACGTCCATAAAGTTAACTCAATAAAAGAGGCGTATAAACTTGCTTTGGGTAATCCGGGAACAATAGTTACAGACCAAAAGATATATCAGCCTGAAAAAATAGGATACCCAAAGGACGCAAAGGTGCTTTTGTTTAACGACGGCGATGTCTCCGGTCGTATGGCAGGGGCAAGAAAAATTCTTGGTGACGAGGGCGTTACAGCGGCTGATTATTCTCCAAAGCTAAGAGAAGCCGTTTATGGCCTCAGTAAGAAAGAAAATGTTTATTACGGGCAGTGTTATATAGGCCTCCACGAAGATTTTATGGTTAAAGCTCATCTTTTGATACCAAAGGGCTTTGAGAATAATCTTTTATCGTGGCTGAGCAACTTCCAAGAAATTACACCGAAATATTCAGCGATGTACAAAAAGTCCATAAAGATACCTGAGAACGATATCTTTATAGTCTCTGATCCTGAGTGGACCCATCCTGACCATCCATACGGGCTTGCGTTCTTTGCGCCTGAACAAAACGTAGCTTTTATTTTAGGGATGAGATATTTTGGCGAATTCAAAAAAGGAACTCTCACACTGGCTTGGGGGATTGCGGATAGACACGGATACGCCTCTTGCCACGGCGGATTAAAATCTTATGATGAGAAAAAATTCGTTTCAGCGTTCTTTGGACTTTCCGGCAGTGGGAAATCAACTCTCACACATTCAAAGCACGATGGAAAATATAAAATAACAATACTTCACGACGACGCTTTTATAATCAACACTAAAACGTATCAGTCCATTGCACTGGAGCCCGCGTATTTTGATAAGACGTCGGATTATAAAATAGGGCACGAGGCGAATAAGTATATCGTGACCGCTCAGAACGTTGGTGTTGCGCTGGACGCTGGCGGCAAAAAGATCCTTGTTACAGAGGATATAAGGAACGCAAACGGAAGAGCAGTAAAAAGCAGGTTATGGTCGCCAAATAGAATTGATAAAATAACTAAAGAAATAAACGCTATCTTTT
>JAZDEK010000210.1:0-6300 GCA_043808895.1 Pseudomonadota bacterium | reverse complement strand
TTTTTTCTATGTAGCCACCCTGTATCAAGAAGGATTCATAGATGTCCTCTATGGTGTCCGGCTCTTCGCCAACGCATGACGACAGTGTTGTAAGCCCCACGGGGCCGCCGCTAAATTTTTCTATTATCGCAAGCAGTATTTTTCTATCCATCTCATCGAAACCTTTGTTATCAACTTCCAAAAGATTCAGCGCGTCGTCTGCGACTTTTTTTGTGATAACTCCATCGGCTCTGACTTCCGCATAGTCGCGTACTCTTTTTAAAAGTCTATTCGCAATTCTTGGAGTTCCTCTTGAACGAAGAGCCATCTCATGAGTGCCGTCTTTTTCCACTTTGGTATTTAATATGCCTGCGGAGCGATTGATTATTGTCGCAAGGTCCTTTACGTCGTAGTAATCAATTCTCGCCGAAAAACCAAAACGGTCTCTTAGAGGGGACGTTATCATTCCTGCTCTTGTTGTCGCGCCTATCAAAGTGAATTTTGGAAGCGGTATTTTTATCGCCTTTGCGCCGGGACCTTGTCCGATAACAACGTTAAGTTCGTAATCTTCCATCGCGGGATACAAAGTTTCTTCCACCACACGGCTTAATCCATGTATCTCGTCGATAAATAGAACATCTTTTTCCATGAGGTTCGTGAGTATCGCTGCCAAGTCGCCTGCTTTTTCAAGCGCGGGACCGGAGGTAATAATTATTCTTGAACCGAGTTCATTTGCGATAACGTTGGCTAAAGAAGTTTTACCAAGTCCCGGAGGCCCGTGGAACAGACAATGGTCCAGAGCTTCGCCGCGAGCTTTCGCGGCTTGTATAAATAGCGCTAGTTTTTCTTTAAGAGAATCCTGTCCGATGAATTCAGAGAGATTTTTGGGCCGAAGGCTTTGCTCGAATTGTTTTTCTTCTTCGTTCAGGGTCGGACAAAGATTTCTTTCCGTCTGTAGTTCCACTTTACGCTCCTGCTGCGTTATGCCTTTTGCATTATACCTCTATTACATCATTCCTCTAAGGGTTTCCCTTAAAACATCTTCCATGGGGCGTCCCTTGTTTATGTCCTCAAGCCTTGGCTTTAACGCGTTCATTGCGTCAACTCTTTTGTAACCGAAATTAACAAGTGCCTGTACCAACTGCTCGTAAGTAGAGCCCCCTGAGAATTGAACTACATCGCTGCGGGATGTTTCAAAACCAAGCTTATCTTTTAACTCAACAATTATTCTTTCCGCGGTTTTTTTGCCGATACCGGGAACTTTTGATAAAAGATCTATATCCCTGTTAACGATTATCTTTCTTATATCGTCGCCGGAGTAAAAAGAAATTACCGCCATTGCCGTTTTTGGCCCGACTCCGCTTACAGAATACAACAAACGGAATAATTCTCTTTCTGCCGTGGTTTCAAATCCGTAAAGTGTTATTGAGTCTTCTCTTACCACAGTATCTATATTCAACTTAACCTGAGTATTTGTTTTGTGCATGTACGTTGCAGGAATTCTTACCGCGTAACCAACACCGTTTACGTCCACCACGGCCTCGCCGTTATTTATTGCGACAAGATTTCCGTTCAAAAGAGATATCATATCGTGTTCTCCATTCTTTTTATTCTCGCCCGGAGCGGCATTGTATTTATGTGGCAGATAGAGACCGCTATGGCGTCCGTTGCGTCAAATGGTTTTATATTCTTTACACCAACCAGCATCCCGACCATGTGCGCGACTTGATCTTTACTGGCGGCGCCGTAACATGAGACCGATTTTTTTATTTCCCTCGGTGTGTATTCAAAAACCTCAAGGCCGGAATCTACCGCCGCTGCTATAGCGGCGCCGCGACCCTGACCAAGTTTTAAAGCACTTCTTGAATTTATCGAGACGAACACATCCTCTATGCACACAGCTTCCACTTTGTGATCTTTAATGCTCTTCTTAACATGAGAGAATATTTTTCCAAGGCGGGAGCACATGTTCTCGCTGCTCGACATTTTCAACACATCGTAATGTATGAGCTTATAATTGTTGCCGTTTGATTCAACAACGCTGATCCCCATTCTGACCGTTCCCGGATCTATCCCCAAGACCCTCATCGCTGCAATTCCCCCTAAACGTTCAATCGGGACATCTCTTCGTCGTCTATATCAAAATTGGAATGGACTTTCTGCACATCGTCGTGATCCTCAAGCCCTTCCATGAGCTTTAAAATATTCTCTGCATCTTTTCCTGTTAATTTTATTGTCGTCTGCGGCACCATGGATATTTCAGCGCTATCTGCTTTTATGTTTTTTGATTCCAGCGCCGTTCTCACTTTTTCAAGAGAGTTGGGCTCTGTGTAGATCACGAATATATCTCCATCGGCAACTATATCCTCTGCTCCTGCATCAAGCCCCGCTTCCATTAAAGTATCTTCGTTAGCTTTAGACGCTGAAACGTTTATCACTCCCTTTTTTGTGAACATCCAAGCAACGCACCCTGTTTCACCAAGGTTACCGTTTGAGCGTTGAAAAACATGTCTCAGTTCAGAAACGGTTCTGTTTTTATTATCGGTCATTACTTCGACTAGAACTGCCGTTCCGCCTGGGCCGTAACCTTCATAAACAACTTCTTCGTAGGCCGCGGCACCTTCCAATTCTCCTGTGCCTTTTTTTATCGCGCGGGTGATATTGTCGTTAGGCATATTCGCAGTTCTTGCAGCAAGTACCGCGGTCCTGAGTCTCGCGTTCATTTCAACATCGCCGCCGCCATTTTTTGCGGCAACGGTTATTTCCTTTATGAGTTTTGTGAAGATCTTGCCGCGCTTTGCGTCGGCAGCACCTTTTTTATGTTTAATTGAGCTCCACTTATTATGGCCAGACATAAGCCCCCCTCTTTATTCCCTTATGGACCTTGTCCCTCTTGGCGCCCTGAAGATAAATGTGTCCGTGGACGCGTTCTTGGACAACTTTCTGAACGTCTTTACCTTTACCACTATCTTGGTGTTTTCTATATCGTCAAACTCAATGCTGTCAAGGCTAAAATTGGCGTTATCACTGCCGGCGCGGGTTTTAGGGGACGGCGACTCTTTAAATCTGAGGGTCGCGGACAGGTACCCTTTGTCTTTCCCACCTTTAACAGTGAGCTCAAGCAGACCGTCCTTTTCTTTTAGCATCGAGGTATCGTATTTTTCACCAAAAATTATGGATTGTATCCCGTCATATTTTTTTTCTCTCACTATCACGGTCGGAGTGTCTCCCTGTTCTTCCGCGGGAGAAAATATCCATGTTTTTTTACCGTTACTTACAACTTTTCCAGCGTTATCGCCCTTAATTTCCCAGACAAAATTATCAGGCGGTGAGTATAACAGGCTGCCCGAAGAAATTTTTGGCTCTTTCAGGAACTTATAAAAACTTTTCTGCTGGAACGTAAGCATAAAACCTTTATCGCCGCCAAGTTTTTTCAAAATATCTTCGGCATAAAGCGCGCCCGACAAAAAATTAACCGTAAAAATTATGAGAGCGAATTTTCGTAACATTTTTTACCTCATTTATTTCGCGCATGCGGGTTTAATTTTACGCCGCGCGCGCCGCGCTAATTATTTATAAGAACTTCGCGCCGCCCGGATGATAATTCCGGAGAAACAACACCGTTCTTTTCCATTAGCTCCACTATTCTTGCCGCGCGGTTATAACCAATACGCAGTCTTCTCTGTATATAAGAGATGGATGCCTTTCTTGTTTCAGCGACTATTTTTACAGCTTCGCCATAAAGCTCATCGCTGTCGCCATCAAGTTCAGAAAAATCGATCTCTTCTTCCTCCACAACATCTTGTTTGTATTCGGGTGTGCCTTGAGTTTTAACATAGTCCACGACCTTTTTAACTTCGTCGTCGGAAACGAACGCGCCGTGGAGCCTTTCAAGTCGGGCTGTTCCCGGCGGCAATAACAGCATGTCGCCTTTGCCGAGAAGTTTTTCGGCACCCATTACATCGAGTATCGTCCTTGAATCTACGCGTGACGCGGTTTTAAAAGAAATACGCGCGGGGAAGTTCGCTTTTATAAGACCCGTAATTACATCCACAGATGGACGCTGCGTGGCGACCACAAGATGAATGCCAGCGGCGCGCGCCATTTGAGCAAGCCTTGTAATGGATGTTTCAACATCCTTGGAGCTAACCATCATAAGGTCGGCAAGCTCGTCCACGATTATAACTATATAAGGGAGCGGAGTTTCAGCCTCCGCGTTGTAAGAAACAATACTTCGCGCGTTCTTGGAAGCCATCAAAGTATAACGTTCTGTCATTTCCCTCAGCGCCCATTTTAACGCGCGCGCCGCCTTTGGAGCCTCTGTAACGACCGGATGCAAAAGATGAGGAATACCGTCGTAGATAGAAAGCTCCAACATCTTCGGGTCTATCATCAGCATCTTAACTTCATCGGGTGTGAATTTATAAAGCAGCGAGCATATGAATGAGTTCACAAAAACAGATTTTCCCGAACCTGTGGAGCCGGCCACCAAAAGATGCGGCATGTTCGTTAGATCCGTTACATATGGATTTCCTTCTGTATCTTTTCCTACAGCGATAGGAATTTTTTTATCGGCGGTCTTAAAAAGATTTGAGTCTATGAGCTCGCGTATATAAACAGTTTCACGATTTTTATTCGGCACCTCAATTCCTATAACGGATTTTCCCGGTATTGGCGCAATTACTCTTAAACTCCCGCAGCCAAGCGCAAGCGCAAGATCGTCGCTGAGGTTCGCGACCTTGTTTATTTTAACGCCCGGCGCCGGTTTAAATTCATACATTGTGATAACGGGCCCGGGACAAACTTCAACCACTTCTCCCTCAACATCAAAATCCTTTAATCTCGCCTGAAGTGACTTCGCGACGTTCTCAAGTTCTGTAATATCGTCCTTTGTTTTTGTCTTTGCGACCTTATTTAAAAGCTCAACCGACGGAAGTTTATATTTCCCAGTGGGCTTACGCTTCATTACATCCATCTCGGCTTCCATTTCTTCTGCGTCGTCTTTTGCCGGGGTTTTCGCGGTTGTTTTCTTTTTTATTTTGTCTTTAAGGCTGACTCCATCAACATAATCTCCACCAACAGCAGCCTCTTTACCGCTAAATTTTCGTATCATCCATTTTATTGTTCTATAGAAACCTTTGAACGACACAGTGATCGTTTTATACAAACTGAAAACAAATATCGCCATCCCTGTGGCGAAAGAATAATTCACAAGATAGAAAAGCAGAAGTAGTGACGCAATGACGCATATTATCGCTGTGCCAATTCTGCTTAAATAAGGACCGACAACTGAAATTAAACTTTTCCCAAGCCATCCGCCGGCCGCGAATTCTCCACCTCTATAAGTTACAGTGCCAGTTATTACGTCCATGGAGATGGAAACACAGAGTAAAAGTAGAATAACAGCGCCCGCTCTAGTATATGAAAAAGACCTTTTACCCGAACGATAAAAAATAAATATCGCAGTTAGCAAGAACGCGAGCGGCAGAATAAACGCGGAAAGTCCCGTAAACGCGAGCAAAATATCAGACGTGTATGAGCCGATAAGCCCGGACATATTTTTTACCGCTGGGTTAGCGACCGCGGAATTTTGCGCCTGTTCAGAAATAGTTACGGCATTAAACGATGGATCGGTCGCATTATAAGTGTAAACAGCAAATCCTGTGAATATGGCGAGCACCAGGAACACCACGCCCACTATGTCTTTTTTGGAGAACTCCATAGCCCTGAATTATAGCGGAATTAAGGCCAAATAACAATATCTATAACTAGCTCTGTTTCCTGTTAAAAAGCCCGTTCAAAAAGTCTACCGGCACCGGGAATATGGTCGTAGTGTTATTCTCGGTGGCTATTTCCGCCAGCGTCTGTAAGTACCTTAATTGTATAGCAACAGGCTGGGTGGCAATAATTGCTGCTGCCTCTGTAAGTTTATGGGAAGCCAAAAGTTCTGCCTCGGCGGAAATGATCTTTGCTCTCTTTTCTCTTTCAGCCTCAGCTTGCTTTGCCATCGCGCGCTGCATTTCTTTTGGAAGGTCAATGTTCTTTACCTCGACCTTACTGACCTTAACGCCCCATGGTTCAGTATGCTGGTCCAATATCGCCTGCAGATGATCATTTATTTTATCCCTTGAACTCAAAAGATCATCCAACTCAGCCTGGCCTAGCACTGAACGTAATGTGGTCTGTGAAAGCTGCGAAGTCGCGTAAAGAAAATCCTCTACGTCGATAACAGATTTCTTTGGATCTATTACTCTAAAATAAACAACAGCGTTAACTTTAATAGAAATGTTGTCCTTTGTGATTACATCCTGCGGAGGAACA
>JAZDEK010000209.1:0-2484 GCA_043808895.1 Pseudomonadota bacterium | reverse complement strand
GGTCGGCGTAAACTTTATGCGCTTTAGTATAGACGGGTTCTACGAGGACAAATACAACGAGCGCCGAAAGGGTTTGAACTTTAAAGAAGTCGTCAAGAACACGGAATATTTTTGCAGCAAAGCAAAACCACTTGGTGTTTATACAGATGTCAGGATGATAGGTTTTCCAGACAGCACCGACGAACAAAAACTATTTGTAGAAAAGTGGTCAAAGGTAGCGAACAAAGCAGAGATAACATCTTTATATAGATACCCGTGGGAAGGACAAACAGAAGTTGTTTACAAACCATGTCTTAAAATAAGAAAAGAGATGTTCTTCTACGTGGACGGCCGAGCAACACTCTGTTGTTGGGACACAAACGAACGCGCTGTAATAGGTGACGTGAAAGAACAAAAAGCTCTTGATATATGGAACGGCGAACTCGCGAAAAAATACCGCGCCCTTTTAGACGCCGGCCAGCGCGACAAAATTACACTTTGCTCGCGTTGTGATGCGTATAAAGACCATAAGTTTGAGTAAGCCTCAACTTTCTGAGAGTTCAAAAAGCTCATGAAGTTTCTTTTGTAACAATTCTTTATTTATTAGTTTAAGTTTATATTCAGCAACCAGTGCCGGCGAAATGTTCCTGCTAAGCGCATACTCCACAACCTCGTTATTCTTACTCTTACAAAGTATTATGCCGACGCTCGGGTTCTCATGTTCTTTCTTCTCATCTCTATCCAGCGCTTCAAGATAGAAATTTAATTTCCCAATGTATTCAGGTTTAAAATCATCAGTTTTTAATTCCACAACAACCAGACACTTTAATTCCCTGTGATAAAAAAGGAGATCTATAAAATAATCGTTATTCCCCACTTGAACTTTATATTCTTCGCCCACAAGACAAAAATCTTTTCCAAATTCTAAAATAAATTTTCTAAGATTTTTAACGATGGACTTTCTTAGATCAGATTCCTGGAAGTCTTCCGGCAAATCCAAAAAATCTAACATATATGTATCTTTGAATACTGGCATGTCAGAACTTTTTAGGTCTTTCAACACCGGTGGAAGGCTTTTATTTGAGAGCATTACCCTTTCATACAAACAACTATTGATCTGCCTTTCTAATTCTCTGAAAGAGTATTTATCCCTTATGGTTATTCTTATATAAAACTCTCTTTCTTCGGATGTTTTACACTTTCCAATTATAAGCAAATTGTGACTCCAGCTCAATTCTCTCAACAGTGTTGAGAGAATTGTAACACCTTGATATTCTTCATAAAAAGACTTCATCCGCCAAATATTCTGTACGGAAAAGCCTGTAGCCATAGGCAGCTCTTCCTTTATATAATCCGCCAAATTTTGTATTACACTTTTTCCCCATTCCGAGCTTGATATTTTATTGCTTACATATTTTCCGACTCTCCAATATAAGTCGATGAGCTCTTTGTTCACGTTCTTTACAGCGTTATAACGAGCCTGTTTTATAAGCCCGACTATTTCTACAAAGTGCTTTTCAGTTATATTAAGTTTCATCTTGATCATTTATCCTGCAACAGACAGACCGCCTGCAACTGCTGAAACATCGCTAGCGCTTGTCGAAAACATCCACGAGCTGCTTTAAATTGAACCAACCTTAATTCTCGCGACAGTGTTGCGAGAATTGTAACCTGCTGAAATCTTTAAAAAAATGCCTCTCCGAGAATCTTTCTAAAGTTCCCCTTAACCCCCTCCGATAAGCATTGTTATGAGAAGGCTTTTGAATTGGATAATTTTGATTTGGTTTGTTGCCGCGAGTAACTACGGATTCGCGCAGCAAAGGTACGATTATAACTTTACAGACAAGCCGCAAAAACTCGCCGAGCCTCCAATAAGCGCAACATATAAAGTTGGAGATACAAATAAAACAGTAGTAACGAACGCCGACCCCAACATTAAGCCTAAACTCACAATAGCGGAAGAAGTCGATGGCCTCATGATGTCTATTCTTGGTGGCGCAGATCTTGTGAGTTATGAAGATAGATTAATATCACTTTTGAGTTTGGAATATTTCTACGCGAACGGATTCGTAAGTAAGGAGCTTAACAACAAAGTAATAACCCGCTCTATAAACAGAATAGATGAAAGTGACATGGTCGCAAGTTCATGGGCCGGTATTACGGTCGGAATGCTCAGTAACTACGTAGAGACCAGCCAACGTGAATTAATAATAAAGAGTTTAAAGAACGTTATAAGCAGTAGCTCCTACCCTCTGGCAAAACGTTCTGCGGCAGTAGCGGGACTTGAAGCCACATATCCAAGTGTTACAGATATTCGTGAGCTCCTAAAAAAGATCGGAAGTAACATGGATAAATTGACGTTCGTTGATAATGATGATGGCACTGTTTCTTTTATGCTGTTTAAGATGTTGCTTGATAGGTACTACGTAGATCAAGATAACTCAGCCAAACAAGCAGTCCTTAACTATGTCCCTGATTCAGATTATCCATTCACGCAGTCCGTGT
>JAZDEK010000208.1:0-6950 GCA_043808895.1 Pseudomonadota bacterium | reverse complement strand
CTTGGCGAGTATTTTTGTGATGTTGACGTAAGCATCAAAATTATCGGGCTGTGAGTTCAAGACTTTCTCAAAAAGAAGTTGCGCCTCAGCGTAACGTTCATATCTTATGTTTATTTTCGCCAAAGCCATTAATGAATCTATATGCGCAAAATCTTTTGAGACAGCCCGATGATAATACTTAACGGCGTCTTCCTCAAGGTTCCTTTTATCGTTAAGATATCCGATAGTGAAAAGAACATCGGGATTATCCGGGTCTACTTCCTGCGCTTTTTTAAGATTATCGGCGGCTTCCTGGAATTTATATAGATCTATCTGGACACGCGCCATTTTTACCATCGGCATAAGAGAAAGTTTATCTAGTTTCAAACTTTCTTTATACGCGTCTATTGCTTTTGAGTACTCGTAGGTCATTCTGTATGATTCGCCCAGCTTGTACCACGCTATTGTGTTCTGAGGGTCAAGGCTTGCCGCCATCCTGTATTGAAGGGACGCGTCCCTGTATTTTTGCAGGCGGTAAAGCTCGTCGCCTCTCATAAGGAAAGTGCTTGTCTCTGTATTTGGTAAAGAAGACAGTTTGGCTTCTTTTTTATATTTGGATATATTTCCGCCGAGCTGTTCATAGGCTATCATCGCCTTTACGTTTGACGCCGAGAAATCAAGCGATTTTTCGTAAAAGTATTTTGCCTTGGGGACGTCAGTATTCTGCACCATTATATTGCCGAGCAGATACAACATCGCTGAGATATCCTCATGGCTTGCGTTCATGTAATTCTCTTTTGCGTAATTAAAAATATTTGTCGCGGACGCGTCTTTGCCAAGCTCAAAGAGCTTGACCTTTGACGCCACATGATTTGGATTTATATCCAACGCTTTTCTGAACATCGAGGCGGCGAGTTCATATTCCTTGTTGTTTATCCTTATTATCCCCTCTAGATAGTAAGCCCTTGGGTACGTATCATTATTTTTATTCACCTTGTTCAATATCTGGAACGCGGAGTTAAAATCGTTCTGGCCTATGGCCGCTTCCGATGCTGCTATAAAAAGCTGAGGGTCTATCTTTGAAGTGTCCTTCAATACGTTAAGCATTTCATTAAAAGACGTTATAGCTCCGTTATAATCTTTTTGTATTATTGCGTACGACATCTTTGCCAGCGTGGTGCTTTGCACATTTATGTCTGTTTTTTCGGCCCTGGATACTATCGCTTTTAGCGAGTTAAGATATTCGTTATCCATTTTAGACACGCCGTATAGTCTACTGTAACAATACGCTATGTACGATATAGCTCCGTAGTTCGATGTATCAGCCTCGTAAGATGCGTGCAAGAGGTCAACAGCCTTTTTGTAACTTTTGATGTCATCATTAGGTAAAAGGTTTAACGCCTGGTTCTTTAGATTGATCGACTGAGCTGGTGCCAACGTGCTGCTTTCGGCGATAGGCAGCATAACTTCCACCATGACCTTCTCAAGTTTAACGCCGTTCACATCAATGACCATCACCTCGTCGGAGTTGAACATGTAGTAGAAGAGCGTTACGCCAGCCGCTATTATGGATAGTATAAGGGCTATTTTCCATTTTTTTATTTCTTCCGGTCTGTCATCTTGCGGGGAGATTATGACCGCCTGTGGTATTATCGGCGATTTTTGATCAGGGTCTACAACGCTGTCTTTTTTTTGCTTTATCAGGGAGTCCGAAACATTCTTTATGTCTTCCTGGTTATAAAGCTGAGTGCCGTCCGGCTGATCTCCATTCTCTTTCTTTTTCCCGTCCTGTACCACTGTTTTATCAAGAGGAACGTCTTCTTTCTTGTCAGGTTTTATGTTGGTCGCCGTAGACGCGTCTATAAAGGTCTCTCTTTCTTCTTTTTTAGCGCCTTTGTTCGCCTCGAAAGCACCCATAAATACGTCGTAGAAGTGGGGTGCTTTTGCTATGCTTTGCCATTCACCGTTTGGATACTCCCGTATCTTCTCATCACCAGAAAGAGAGTTGTCGTATATCATGTCGTCTATTTCGTTCTCAAGGTACGGCCCCTTGATAGTTCCGCTGCTTAATTTAACTAAAAACTTCTTTTCCATAGTTCGTCCATGAACACCCTTAATTCTCCGAGATATATAAGCGCTACTATTATAGCAGCTATTGGTACTATTTTAAGTATTAATGGTCTTCTTACCCCGGTTTTATACAGATCCGTGCATGCGTGGAGCATTACAGCCAAAGATGACAGGGTGACGGCTATTTGATATCCAGCTCCAGATTTCCATACAAGTTCAGAAAGAAAATACAGTTTTATTATAAAGGCCGGCGACGGTGGCAGCATAGACATGTTGAATATTGAGAAGGAGCTTACTTCTGCATCGTATATTAAGGCGAGCATAAATAAATATATCATCGATAGTGTGTAAACATTTACTGACGACATGCTTAAAAGAAAGATAATGTTGCCCAGATAAAAAAGCCCGTATTTAGCCATTCTTTTTTCCGAAGCTAATTTAGAGAATAAAAGTACAGGGGCTGCTATCATCGCCGCGCAGCCGATCACCCTTAACGATATTATAAGAAGTTCTTTGTCTACTGATGTATTCAAATGTTTGAGGCACAAGAACAGTGTTATCGGCGTTACTATTGTTGTTATAAAGCTTTCCAGCGACTTGTCCGTGGTCTTGAACGGATAACACAACGCTGTTATCAGGAACAACACTGTTACAACGACCGGTGATAGTTTATACAAAAGGATAAAGAGCAACAAAATGGAAATAGCCGTCACGGCATTTTTATTAGGGCGCTGTCTTGTTATTATGAAAGCGTAAACTGATACAAGTATTACGGCGAGCGACATGAATACCGCAATATCGGAACTTCCGGTTATGAGATTAAAAATACCGATAAGCAGCGTAAGGAGCGACACTCTCTCCAGTACATGAAAGCGTGTGCTGTGTCTTAATAAGAATAGAACAGAGGCGCACAAAAAGTATATTTTAAAAACGCTTCCCACCGACGGTCGTTTTATGAAGAAATAAACACAGGCAGCTACTCCAGCAGCAAAAATGACATTTAGGATATTTATGTCCATTTTTGTGATATTGCGTTTCATAAAGAACAGCGACGATATTACAGCGGCAGCAATTAATATGAGCTCAGGCGTGAACATCAAAATCCTCTACTAAAGAACAGAGATGAAGCTATGATGAACGTGAACAACAGTATGAAGGCCGAAGTCTTGAAGTTAAGTTTTATCCCATGCCGTGACGCGAATAACGGCGTAATTATTACGCTTGAGTAAGCAAAGCACGCCATGAGCAAAATAAGGATACTGATACTTATTGCCGGATCTACGGCGTACCAGCCAGAGATAAGTGTAAGCAGAGGTATCCCTATTATTATCCCTGGGATACCAAAAGCTGTTATAACAGGGATGGCGAACATCCACGTCCTTGAGTTTGTTTTTGTCTCATCACCGTAGAACGTTATTAGAATGTTTATCAGCGTTTTAACAAAAATTATTTCCAGTACCGCTTTTAGGAAAACATCCGATGTGTTCGTAAGGCAAAGCCCGACGATAGAATTGAATATCACTATCTGGCTGGACACCAGCGTGTTGACATTGGCGTCCACAGCGAGCCTGATAGCCCACACGATAATGCCCGATATGAAGACCCACGATATGATCTCGTAAAAATGCCCGAGCTCATTTTGGAAAGCCGGCTGTATCACCTGTATGGCGAAGAATATCGGCAGTATCGGGAGCAAGACTCCTACGACCGAGCTTATATGGAATGAACATTGTGCCACGGTTTTTTTAACGAGTACATCGAACGGGAACGCCCATATCCTTATTAGCAGTCCGGATATCATCAACCAGAATACCAAATTCTGATCAGCCTTATTTTGCATAAGGATAAACGACGATATTATAAGAGCCTCGCTTAGAAACCATAACTTTGAGAACAGAACAGAAAGTTTTCTTTCTTTGGATAATAAAAGTATTATAAAAACGGGGATCCAAACTGTTTCCCACAGTATCAGTTTTAATATCAATTCATTAGATATCAAGAAGCCTAGGGACAAAGCTCCCACCGCCGATAAACAAGGGTAGTATAGTTTATTGTCCTCGTGGTCCCTTATGGAGCCCACCGATATAAATGTGAATGTAAGCGACACAAGCAATATGCCTATGGACAAAGTATCTACTGCTGTGAATATTCCCATGAACGCCATCGCCGATATTATTATCCCGGCGGCTATCGACAATATCCCTTGAGCCCTTGGTAGTAGGAACCCAATTATAAATTCAATTACAGAACATGCCGCCAAAATAAGTGGAAGAAATGTCAGGTCTAAATTGATCATAGAAACACCCCGGATAAGATTATTATTATAAGGATAAATAATGAAATTAACGCCAGCCCCTCTTTATATCCTGTCTTGAGGATCGCGTCCTCTATGCCGCCGGCAGACCTTGAAAGAGTTGATGTGAAAAGATCCTTACACTGTGTAAAGAGCCTTTTGCTAATTAGCCTTATCGACGATATTAACGCGAGGGTAAAACCCTTTGTTCTTTCAACCGTCGTTAACAGGAAGGATATTGTGAGTTCTTTAACTGCTTTTGTGTTTGTGGATGTGTTTTCTACGGCTTTAATGAACACTGATGCCGCAATATCCCACGATCGGTATACACGTATTTTACTGAAGATGTTAAGGTACTTGAAGTCAGTCACTATAAATACTATGCACGCCGACAGCGGTATAGGTAGAGATGTCTTAAAGGATGAGTTAATTAAAGCCGGGGCGAAAATTGCGGCAATACCCAGAATGATCGGGATAATTGTTTTGGTATTGAATTTTATCAGAGCCCTGTCGTAAACATTTTCGATAAGTCTGGCGGCAGCCAGCGAGAATAACACAGACAAAAGGATATTGTACTGCCTTCCAGCGTCCATCTTTAAAATGATCTCCTGGAATATATTCCCATCTATAAAAACAGCAAGTGTTAGGAAAATTAGCACGATCCCGGAACTGAAAAAGAACGTCATGACCATGTATAAGAGTACCGCGCCGGTGGATAAAGGAGTATGCACAATAGACGCCAGCAGCAGCGCTTGAGTTATATAAAGCGGCGATACAACACTTTTATCCACTATCGCGCGTATAAGGAGCGGGATCAGCCCTATATATAGTATCTTGCATATAACCGGTATTTCTCCGCCATGCGCGTAAATATTTGAAGCGGTCAAAGCCACTATTATGGTGTTCGATATATATATGAACGGGTTCTTTATTTCATCATCTTGAGATGTAAAAAGTATTTTTAAGAATAGAACACAGACAAGATATATTTGAAAGTGTTGTTCCAACACAGCCAGGTTAAGGAGCATGAATAAAAGTGAATAGAACATGTATTTGTAACAAGAAAAGGTTTTACCCTGTTTTAAAAGCAGCAGCGCCTGGATAATGCTGAACGCGGACAACACAATGGTTATGTAAGTCGTTATACTCATTTTACTCCATATCCTTTATGTCCCAGCACAAGCAGCATGTTTACAACAAACCCTGCGACAAGTATTAGGAACAGTTCGTCATTAGATTTAAATATTAATATCGCTATCAAGCAAAAGGACGTGTACATGGCCGCAAGTCTGTAGAAAAGGCTGTCCCTGGATAACCCAACAAGAAGAGTAATTAATGCGGTAGCTATTATAAGCATGTTACTCATTTGTCCTGTTCCCTTTTGTCCTGGTCGACGATATTAACGCGGCTATTGCGGCTACAAATATCACCAACAGTAATAATACGGAGCCATTCACCGTTTCTTTAGGGTCGAAGTAGACCTGACCATTAATGCTGCTCCTGTTCACGAGCCACCAGATCAATCCCGCAGTCGGAAGCATTAGTATTATGTTCTTGTAATTGTTCTTTGCGATCTTATTTTCGTGGTCGTTAAACAGCGAATAAAAGTATATCGGTATACACAAGGCCAGAGCGTAGACCTTTGAGCCGCCGACGAACAACAACCATAATGGAAGTAGCATCAGAAGTATGTTGGATATAAATCTTAGTGTAGGACGTTTTGTAGTTAGCCAAACAAATAGCACGGCCATGGAAATTAATGCGAGCAAAACGCTCATAATATCTCCTTGGATATGTTGTCCACATTTATTATATTAAATTCATGTATAAAAGCCTCGCTGTTCATGGTCGCGCCCTCGAATTCTTTTGAGAATACCAAGGCGCCGTACGGACATGCGTTAACACAGTAGCCGCAGAACATGCAGTTTATATAATTTACTTTCAGAGAGAGATTGTTCCTGTTTATATTGATGGCGCTTGACGGGCATATCTTCACGCATTTGCCGCAGAGGGTGCATTTATAAGTGTCCAGAGATAAAAAACCGCGCGCCCTTTTTGGGAGCATAGGTTTTGCCACCGGGTCGGGATACATTTCCGTGACGTCCTTTCTTGAGAACAAAAGGCACAGTGTTCTAGACGCGAACTTTAATATATAGCCCATATAATGCTCCCGAGCAGCGATAATAAAGATAGCGAGATCAATATCTGCGCGCTGTACCTGATCTTTTGAAAAATATTGAACATGGGTGTTGTTTGGGTAAGTACGAACTGTAAAAAGTTTATCGCAACAGCCGCGCCTGCCAGAACAATAAAATTCTCCGATGATGTGAATATTGAAACCAGATAGATGTTCAAAGCGGTGCTTCTTGAAATGTCGCCCAATGGTTTGTTCTTATCGTTGTTCCTTAGAAGAGGGACTGAAATAGTAGCGGCCAAGAATGCCAACAGGGAGAACGGATTATGTGACATTAGACCCTTATCGTTATTAAAAATAATTGAGACCATAACCACTGATGCTACGGCAAGAACAGTTATAGCATCGAGTATAGTTCCTCCGTATTTTTTATCTTTAAGTGATATTTTTGTCGCCACGATAACAGCTATGGGC
>JAZDEK010000207.1:0-2224 GCA_043808895.1 Pseudomonadota bacterium | reverse complement strand
TAGCTTGTTCCTCATACTGTCATCTTCTTTAGAAGCAGAAGTACCTAATGGAGCCCATTTCTTTACCTCCTTTTCTAGTTGTTTTTGCTTCGTTACATTCTGGGCGTCCTGTACGTCACTCCAACCTATTCTCGTATTAGCCATTTTTTCGTCTAGATCAGATTTCTGTTTTTCTATTGATTTCACTTGAACAGCAAGATCCAAATAATATCCTAACTGGTCTATCTTTGCTCCTGGAACAACAGCGTTATCAAGAGAACTCTGTACCGTTGCGGTATAATTCTTTGCTTCCAACATTTCTTGATCAAATTTTCCGTCATCGTTACCTGGTTGCTTCCAGTTGCTATCCCAGTTCTCAACGTTATCCTTGGTCAACGCGATCTGCGCATGTGATACTGCCGGAGCAGCTATCATCAAGAACGCGACTATCATTAAAAATCTTTTCATATGAATACCTCCAAAGAAATCTCTTATAAATATGATGCAATATCCGTGCCTACTTTTAACCTATTGAATTTATTGAGTTTTGAGCCAAATACAGGTGTCTAACATTTTAACACTGGGATATTTGTAATACACTAAACGCGCCTCCTTGTGGTATAGCATACAATAATATGAAAAGTCTTTTTATCACCATCGAGGGAATAGAAGGCGTTGGAAAAACAACGCAGCTTAAACTCTTGGAGAAATATCTCACCGAGCAAAAAATTAAACACATCTCAACTCGCGAACCAGGCGGAGTTCCGTTCGCGGAAACGATGCGAAAGGTGCTCTTGCACGAAGAAATAGCTCCTATGACAGAGCTCCTTTTATATGAAGCGGCGCGCAGTGAACACTTTGAGAAAATAGTTCAGCCGGCATTACAGAGAGGTAATGTTGTAATATGCGATAGATTCATAGACGCGACTATTGCGTATCAGGGATACGGGCGAGGGATAGACACCGAGTTAATAGACACATTAAATAGGATCGCAACGAGCGGCAGAAAACCTGACGTTACATTCTTTATAGACATCCCTGTTAAAATGGCCTTTGAGAGATTAAAACAACGCGGCACGGAACCGGATAAATTTGAGAAACTTAGCCACGATTTCTATGAGAGGGTGAGAAGCGGGTATCTTACGATCCATAAAAAAGAACCTAATAGAGTCATCGTTATCGACGGAAGCGGAAGCCCCGAGGCGACACACAAATTAATAACGGATAAAATAAAGTGGTAAACACAATAGCGAACAAAATAAGGACTAAAAGCGCGTCGTTCATTTTTTACGGTCCTAAAGGCGTAGGTAAAAAACACGCTGTTATGGATATCGCTAAAACCGTGATGTGCGACAAAACACCTTATTGCGGAGCATGCGACAATTGCCGTCGTATAGATAATGGCGAGCATCCAAATATTATATTTTTACGTCCAAAGGAAAAGGATATCACTATAAAGGATGTAAGAGGTATGTTGGATACGCTGCAATTTTCTCCCGCCGAAGAAGGTAATCGTTTTATAATCATAGACGACGCACACAGGCTGAATAACTCTTCTGCCAACGCCCTGCTTAAGGCTCTGGAAGAACCGCCAAAAGACACAGCGCTTTTTCTTATAACGCCAAATCTCCACAAGATGCTTCCAACTATAATATCAAGGTGCGAGCTTATTCACGTTCCACCTATCAAGGATGACAAACTCGCGTGCATCATGAACATATCGGGCTCACATGAGCTTCTGCCATACGCCATGGGCAGCGCCGCGAAACTTAAATTCTATCTTGAGAATCAGGAAGAGATAAAAGATCTTTTGTCGTTCGTACAAAGCCCAAAAAATTCATATCCCGAGATAAACCGTATTTCTGATAACCTCATGAATATAATAGAAGGCGCCGAAGAGGAAGAAGAGAACAAAAAGGTCGTGGAACTTGAGAATTTTGAGTATGTGACATCACTGATACTTTTTGAGCTTATGAAAGATAAAGACGACACGCCATTACAATGTCTGAACAACGTACAGGAAACAGCAAAGAGGATATACAACAACACTCCTGCTTCCATCGTTATGGAAAATATGTTATTAGAGTTGGCGAAACGTTAAAGAGGTACATTAAATGGAAGAATTCTTAACAGTAGTTGGAGTAAAATTCAGGAACGCGGGGCGCATATATTATTACAACACAGGCGGCATGGAGTTGAAAAAAGGCGAAAAGGTGGTTGTGAATACGCCTATAGGACTAGGGCT
>JAZDEK010000206.1:0-11354 GCA_043808895.1 Pseudomonadota bacterium | reverse complement strand
AACGTCGCTGATAACTCCGGCGCGAAACTCGTGATGTGTATCAGGGTCCTGGGAAGCACCCGTACACGATACGCGCGCATAGGGGACGTCATAGTGGTGTCCGTAAAAAACGCCATTCCGACGTCTAAAATAAAAAAGGGGAGCATCGCAAGGGCTGTTGTTGTAAGAACCAGGAAAGAACTCGGAAGAGAAGACGGTTCATATATAAGGTTCGACGACAACGCTGCAGTTCTAATAAACGAACAGAATGAACCGGTCGGAACCCGAATATTCGGACCTGTCGCAAGAGAACTCAGGGCGAAAAAATTCATGAAGATCGTTTCTCTGGCTCCGGAGGTTCTATGATACGCAAAGGGGATATGATCGTAGTTATGACCGGCAAAGAAAAAAAGAAAACCGGAAAAGTGCTTAAGGTTATAAACGAAGGCACAAGACTTATCGTCGAGAAACTCAATATGGTTAAAAAGCACAGCCGCCCAACGCAAGGAAAACCGACGGGCGGAATAATAGATAAAGAAGCGCCGATCAGGCTGAGTAACACACTTTTGTTCTGCTCACACTGTAGCAAAGGCGTAAAAACCGGTATTAAGGTCTTAAAAGATAAAAAGGTTCGTTTCTGCAAGAAGTGCGAAAAGAACATCTAGGAGGATAGTTACTGTGACAAGGTTAATGGAAAAATACAAAAAAGAAGTTGTGCCGGCACTTAAGGCGCAGTTCAAGTATAAAAATGTAATGGAAGTGCCAAAGCTTGAAAAGGTCGTGTTGAATATATCCACCGCCGAAGCTCTTACCGAGCCAAAGGTGTTGGATACCATACAAAAAGAAGTTGCTGCTATCACGGGACAAAAACCTGTTGTGACAAAAGCAAAAAAATCCATTGCCGGTTTTAAACTGAGAGAAGGACAAAAACTCGGCGTAGCTGTTACATTAAGGAGGGAAAGAATGTATGAGTTCGTCGACAGGTTGTTCAATATAGCCCTCCCAAGAGTGAGAGACTTTAGAGGTCTTTCTCCAAAGGCTTTTGATGGGAAAGGGAATTATACAATAGGTCTGAAGGAACAGTTCGTGTTCCCGGAAATAAATTTTGATAAAGTTGATAAGGCGCGCGGAATGAATATCACAATAGTCACTACTGCGAAGACCGACGACGAGGGTAGAGCATTACTCGGTTTTATGGGGATGCCTTTCAGACAACAGGAAGGAGGTAAATAAATTTGGCCACACAGTGTAGATTCGAAAAAATGAAAAAGACGCCTAAATTCAAAATAAGAAAAAGGAACAGGTGTCATTTGTGCGGGCGTCCAAGAGGATATTTGAGAAGATTCGATATGTGCAGACTTTGCTTCAAGGAATTTGCTCACAGGGGTGAGATTCCTGGCGTAACAAAGGCTAGCTGGTAAGGGAGGAGAAAATATTATGCATCATGATCCGGTATCAGATCTATTGACCAGAATAAGGAACGCGTGCATGGCTAAACTCACAAGGGTTGCTGTTCCGTCGTCCAAGTTAAAGCTCGAAGTGTTAAGGCTTTTTAAAGACGAGGGATACATCTCCGATTACAGCATCAGCGATAAGTATCACGGCGTTATAAAAGTTTATCTTAAATACAAAGACGGAAAATCCGTAATATCCAATCTTAAAAGAGTCAGCAAGCCCGGTCTTAGAAGATATGCCGGAGTGGACGCTCTTCCAAAGTCGCTGGACGGATATGGTGTTACCGTAATATCCACATCCAAGGGGATCATGTCGGACAAGGCGGCCAAGAAAATGGGCGTCGGCGGCGAAGTGATCTGTCAGGTATGGTAGGAAAGGGAGAATTTATATGTCGAGAGTAGGAAAAAAACCGATACTTTTGCCTAAAGGCGTAAAGGTCGAACTTAAAGAAAGGCACATCAAGGTCACAGGCCCCAAGGGGACTATGGAACGTACTTTTCCGTCGAAGATAATTATCAAACAAGAGAACGAAACTCTTTTGTTGGATCGTGCCGACGAGGAAACAAGTTCAAAGGCTCTGCACGGGCTCACCCGTTCGCTGATAGGAAATATGGTGATCGGGGTTTCCGAAGGTTTTAGGGAAGACATGGAGATCGTGGGCGTTGGATACAAGGCGCAGATGAGAGGAAAAGATGTTCTCAACATGTCTCTTGGTTACTCTCACCCGATAGATTTCTTTATACCAAAAGGAATTACGATAGCGGTCGAGGCTGGAAAAGGCTCAACAAAGCTAAAAATAGAGGGATGCGATAAACAGCTCGTGGGTGAAGTCGCCGCGCAGTTAAGAAGGTTAAGAGCTCCTGAGCCTTATAAAGGCAAGGGATTAAAATACGCCAGCGAGATCATAAAGAAGAAAGTTGGTAAAGCGATCGTCGGCGCAGGCGCCAAGTAACGGAGGAACATAAAAGATGTCTAAAAAGGTAAGAAAAGTCACGAGCAAAAGATATGCCGCGCAGACTCACAGAAAACAAAGGGTGAGAAGCAAGGTGTACGGTACCGCCGAATGTCCGAGGATGAATATGTTTAAAAGCGACAGCCATATAATGATACAACTTATCGACGACGAGAATGGGCGCACGCTATTGCAGTGTTCAACAATGCAGAAAGAACTTCGTGACACAAAACCGAACATAGAGGGTGCGAAAAAAATCGGCAAGATAATCGCTCAGGAAGCGATCAAGAAGAACATAAAAAAGGTTGTTTTCGATAGAGGCGGCCACAAATATCACGGCGTAGTTAAAGCGCTGGCTGACTCTGCAAGAGAAACTGGTTTGATTTTCTAAATGGAGGTGTGTTTTGGCTGGGTACAACGAAAGGAGCGATAAAAGGAACGATAGGAACGCTAACAGTGAATATACCGACAAGATCGTCGCTATAAACAGGGTTTCCAAAGTTGTTAAGGGAGGAAAGCGTTTTAGTTTTTCTGCCATAGTTGTTGTCGGCGATAAAAAGGGAAAGGTCGGCGTTGGGCTGGGTAAAGCCGCGGAAGTTCCTGAAGCTATAAGAAAGGCCGGCGAACAGGCTAAGAAAAGCATGATAAACGTTCCTATAATAGACGGAACCATCCCGTACGATATGATCGGCAAATTCAGCTCGGCAGAAGTTTTTATGAAGCCTGCAAAAAGCGGTACCGGTGTAATCGCAGGCGGCGCTGTAAGAGCGATATTGGAAGCGGCGGGATATCAGAACATACTTACAAAAAGTTTGGGTTCTAATAACCCACACAACGTTGTAAAGGCCACGCTGGACGGACTCAAAAGAATGAGCAAGCCCGAAGCTTACGCTGAGTTAAGAGGCATCACCGTCGTTGGAGGCCATAATGGTTAGTAAAAAGAAAACACTTAAAGTTAAACTTATAAAGAGCGCTTGTAACAGCACTCCAAAGGTAAAAGCGACGGTCGTTGGTCTTGGTCTTAGAAAGCTCCACAAAACTGTGACGCTTGAAGACACACCTTGTGTACGCGGAATGATAAACAAGATAATACATATGGTAGAGGTTGAACTATGATAAGAATGGAAAATCTTAAACCCGCAAAGGGCGCAAAAAAAAGAAACAAAAGACTTGGTCGCGGAAACAGCAGCGGACACGGCTCTACAGCGACTAAAGGAACCAAGGGGCAAATAGCAAGATCCGGCGGTTACCACAAGGTGGGATTCGAAGGCGGCCAGATGCCTCTCCAAAGAAGACTTCCTAAATTCGGTTTTAAAAGTATGTTCCCAAAAGAGTACGCGATAGTCAGTCTTGAAAGAATAGATATGCTACCGAACGATCAGGACATCACTCCCGATACTCTCGTTGAGAACCGTATCATAAAAGAAGCGGACAAAAAAATGGTCAAGATACTGGGGGACGGAGCGCTTACAAAACCCTACACCATTAAAGCTCACAAATTCAGCAAATCCGCGGTTGAAAAGATCAAAAAATCCGGCGGCAAGTCGGAGGTGATCGCTTGAATGATACTATAGGAACTGGCGGAGCGGCGTCGATATCCAAAATACCTGAACTAAGAAAAAGAATACTTTTTACGTTATTTATTCTGGCGGTATATAGGCTGGGTTCTCACGTTCCCACGCCCGGTATTGATACTGTGGCGTTAGGCGCTTTTTTTGATCAGGCAAGCGGAACAATATTCGGTGTGTTTAACCTTTTCTCCGGCGGCGCATTGAGAAGATTCTCGATATTTGCCCTCGGTGTAATGCCTTACATAAGTTCGTCCATTATCATGCAGCTCCTTACCGTCGTAGTTCCAGCTTTTGAGAGACTGTCAAAAGAAGGCGACTTGGGCAGAAAGAGAATTACACAGTACACAAGGTACGGCACGATTCTCCTCTGTATGATACAGAGTTTGTTCATCGCGAAAGGCCTTGAGGGTATGCGTGGAGCGGACGGCGTTGCCGTCGTGCTTGACCCAGGTATGTCTTTTAGAATAATGACCATGATAACGCTCACCACAGGCACCACGTTCATAATGTGGCTCGGCGAACAGATAACAGAGCGAGGCATCGGGAACGGTATTTCTTTGATAATTTACGCCGGTATCGCGGCCGGCATACTTCCCGGTTTCGCGAACACCCTTACACTATTTAAATCAGGACAGATAACAGCGTTCGCTACGATATTCCTTCTTGCCATCATGGTCGGAGCCATTGCTTTCATAATCTTCATGGAACGATCACAGCGTCGTATCCCTGTTCAATACGCAAAGCGGGTCATCGGAAGAAAACTTTACGGCGGACAGGACTCGCATCTTCCGCTAAAACTTAACTCGGCAGGAGTTATTCCTCCTATATTCGCGTCATCCATAATACTCTTTCCGGCCACCATCGCTCAATACATAGATCTACCGATATTCAAACATCTTCAGAATATTATGATGAGTAGATCTCTCGTCTATAATCTGGTTTATGTTTCCATGATAATATTCTTCACGTATTTTTACACGGCGGTTACTTTTAATCCGGTGGATGTGGCGGAAAATCTGAAAAAACACGGCGGGTTTGTTCCGGGTATAAGGCCTGGGAAAAGCACGTCCGACTATATAGACAAAGTCCTTACAAGGATAACTCTTGTTGGTGCGATATATATTTCGCTTGTCTGCGTGCTCCCTGAAATTATGACGTTCAAGTTCAAGGTTCCGTTCTACTTTGGTGGAACGTCGCTGCTCATCCTTATAGGAGTCGCGCTGGACACGGTATCACAAATTGAATCCTATCTTTTGACCCGTCACTACGACGGATTCATAAAGAACGCCAGGCTCAGAGGACGCAGAGGCTAACCAATGAGAGGTTTTGTGCTCTTAGGCGCTCCAGGCAGCGGCAAAGGTACTCTGGCATCAAAATTAAAGGACGAATGGAATGTTCCTCATGTGTCCACCGGGGATATGTTCCGTGAGGCTGTAAAAAAATCTACGCCGATGGGAATTAAAGCGTCTGAATTCATGAAGGACGGCAAACTTGTGCCTGACGACATAACAATAGGCGTAGTTGATGAAAGATTTTCCGCCCCCGACGTAAAAAAAGGATTTTTGTTGGACGGTTTCCCGCGCACAATACCTCAAGCTGAGGCGCTGGATAAAATATTGGAGAAAAATAAAATAAAACTTACCGGCGTGATACTCTTAGACGTCGACGAGAAAGTCATAGTGGATAGGATCACGGGCAGACGCGGCTGCACAAAGTGCGGACAGATATATCACATCAGGAATTTCCCGCCGAAAAAACAGGATGTTTGCGATAAATGCGGTAACCCTTTGATGCAGCGTCGGGATGACACAGAAGAAGTTGTAATGGAAAGATTGGATACATACAACAAGCAAACCTCTCCTCTTATAAATTTCTACAAAAAGAAAAATATTCTTGTAAATATAGACGCTACTCATACCCCGGATTACATGCTCGAACAAGTTCGGAGCCTCAACCTTTGATATTCTTTAAATCAAAAGAAGAGATCCTGAGGATGCGCGAAAGCGGCCGGATAGTCGCTGATGTGCTTAAACATCTGCGCGGACTTATTAAACCCGGTATCAGTACCCTTGAACTTGAGACCGCCGCCGTGAACCGCATGAAAGAAATAGCCCCCGACGCTGTAGCGGCGTTCAAGGGGTATATGGGTTTTCCGGCTGCACTCTGTGTGTCTTTAAACAGCGAGGTTGTGCATGGTATTCCCTCGGCAAAAAGGTTTGTAAAGGACGGCGACATTGTGAGCGTTGATTTTGGAGTGGAATATCACGGTTACTACGGCGACGCAGCCATATCCGTTATAGCCGGCGAAGGAAGTCAGGAAGCCAAGCGTCTTGTAAGGGTTACGGAAGAATCACTGTATGAGGGTATAAAGGCGGCAAGGGTGGGGAACAAGCTTTTTGACGTGTCCCATGCCATTCAGGAGTACGTTGAAAGCTATGGCTACTCTGTGGTCCGGGAATATGTGGGGCACGGCATAGGTCGCAGCATGCATGAATCCCCTCAGGTACCTAATTTCGGCGAAACCGGCACAGGGCTTATACTTACGGACGGCATGACCATAGCCATAGAGCCCATGATAAGTGCCGGCGGATACGACGTCAGCGTCTTAAATGACGGCTGGACAGCGGTTACAAGTGATGGTAGCCTTTCCGCACATTTTGAGCATTCTATAGCGATAACAAGTCAGGGGACGATAATCCTGACGGAACTATAAAAACGGCGCTGTAGAGCGCCCCAAAATGGAGGGTTTTTAGGTTTATGTCTAAAGAAGATTATTTTGAGGTGGACGGGATAGTCCTGGAACCCTTGCCCAATGCCATGTTCAGGGTACAACTTGAGAACGGCCACAAGATCCTTGCCCATATTTCAGGCAAAATGCGTATGCATTACATAAAGATACTGCCTGGCGACAAGGTCAAAATACAGATGTCCCCGTACGACCTTTCCAAAGGCCGGATAGTCTACAGGGAGAAGTAAAAGCCGGGAAAATTAAGGGTTGACATAAAAATTATCTTTTATATATAATCCCCTGCCTTTGTTATAGGCATTGGTGGAGGCATAAATGAAAGTCAGAGCATCGGTGAAAAAGATTTGCGCGAAATGCAAGGTAGTTAAACGTAGTGGTGTTGTCAGAGTTATATGTCCCAACAAGAAACATAAACAGAGACAAGGATAAGCGGAGGATACATGCCTAGAATCGCGGGAGTTGACGTTCCAAATAACAAGAGGGTAGAGATAGGCCTTACTTATATCTACGGTGTGGGCAGGACAAGATCGCGTTCCATACTCACGGAAGCCGGAATAAGTTTTAGTAAACGCGGACACGAACTTACCGAAACTGAAGTCGCCAACATAAGAAAGATCATTGAGAAGGGAACAAAGGTCGAGGGTGACTTAAAAAAAGAAGTCACGATGAACATAAAAAGATATATGGACCTTGGTTGCTATAAAGGACAGCGTCATAGAAAAAGCCTTCCCGTAAGAGGGCAGAACACGCGTTCCAACGCCAGAACAAGAAAGGGGCCTAAAAAGACCGTCGCTGTCAAGAAGTCCATCAAGGCGCTTAAATCGTAAGGATAACTAAGGAGAAATAAATAATGCCACCAAAAGCAGAAACAGTTGTAGTCAAGAAGAAGATAAAAAAAACGGTCACCAGCGGTAATATCTACGTTCAGGCTTCGTTCAACAATACGATAATTTCTTTTACCGACAGTAACGGTGGTGTTATTGCGTGGTCAAGTGCGGGATCAGCCGGATTCAAAGGCTCAAGAAAAGGCACTCCGTTCGCGGCACAGTTGGCAGCTGAGAACGCCGGTAAAAAAGCAATGGATGTCGGAATGAGAAACGTGAATATTTATATCTCAGGACCTGGCGGCGGAAGAGAATCCGCATTAAGAGTGTTCAATAACCTTGGCTTCAAGATAGGTGTTATAAAAGATATTACTCCGATACCGCATAACGGCTGCAGGCCGCCAAAGCGTCGTCGAGTTTAACCAAAAATAAACAGAGGAGAGAAAACATTGGCTCGTTATACAGGTTCAAAATGCAAATTCTGCAGAAGAGAGGGCAAGAAACTCTTTCTTAAGGGCGACAGATGCTTCACGGATAAGTGCGGATACGAAAGACGTCCGTATCCACCGGGAATGCACGGCCAGGGCAGAGTAAAATTCACCGAGTATGGTGTTCAGCTCAGAGAGAAACAGAAAGTCAGAAGGATCTACGGCGTGGACGAAAAACAGTTCAGACTTTTCTTCCAGAGAGCATCCCGCGCGAAAGGTTCAACAGGCGAGAATTTGCTTTCACTTCTTGAGAGACGCCTTGATAACGTTATCTACAGGCTCGGATTCTCGAATTCGCGCCAGCAGTCAAGACAGAACATCAAACACTCTCACTTCCTGCTCAATGGCAAAAAGGTTAACATCCCGTCGCTGATAGTGCAAAAAGGTGACGAGATAGTTATAAAGGAAAAAAGCAGGGCGATCATTTATTTTACGGAAGCCATGCAGTCCGTAGGCAGAAAAGAGATACCAAGATGGTTGAACGTTGAAGCCGCAAGTTTTAAGGGAACAGTAACGGATGTTCCGGCCAGAAGCGACATAGCTGCGGATATAGAAGAGCGCTTGATAGTTGAGTTATATTCTAAGTAATTAAAAAAGATCCAAGGGGGCAGTATGGAAAATACTCAAAAAACAACTGACGCGTTACACTGGAGATCACTTATACGTCCTAAACTTCTTGAAATAGAAAAAGACTCTCTTTCCGACACATACGGAAAGTTTACGGCGAAACCTATGGAGAGGGGCTATGGACTTACCCTCGGTAATGCTCTACGCAGAGTGCTCTTATCGTCTATAAGAGGAACCGCTATTACGACGGTTAAAGTTAACGGCGTACTTCATGAGTTCTCATCCATACCGCAGATAAAGGAGGATGTTGCTGATATAATCCTTAACCTCAAACAGGTGAGATTCCAGCTTTTCAGCGACGAGCCTAAAACCCTTAAGCTAAAAAAGAGTGGCGAAGGAACTATAACAGCAGCCGACATCCAGCTTGACGAGACAGTAGAGATATTAAATCCTGAGCAGCACATTGCAACCCTTGGCAACAACGCAAAGTTCGATGCTGAAGTGACCATCCATCGCGGCAGGGGCTACAGGCCTTCTGAAGAGAATAAATATGACGAAATGCCGGTTGGAACTATCCCTGTTGACTCATTCTTCTCACCCGTAAAAAGAGTTAACTACACTGTTACCGACGCTCGTATCGGACAGCGTACAGACTACGATAGATTAATTCTTGAAGTGTGGACAGATGGAACAATACTTCCGGAAGACGCCATAGCTTACGCGTCCAAGATATTAAAAGAGCATCTCAACATATTCATAAACTTCGCTGAAGAAGTCGAGCCGGCTCACGACGCGGCAAAGATAGCAAGCAAGATCAGCGGCGAGCTTGTTGAGTATCTCAACAAAACCGTTGATGAACTTGAGCTTTCCGTAAGGTCGGCAAATTGCCTACACAACGCGAACATTAAATACATAGGCGAGCTTGTTATAAGAAGTGAATCAGAGATGTTAAAGACAAAGAACTTTGGACGTAAATCGCTTAACGAAATAAAAGATATCCTGGCTGAAATGGGATTAAGCCTTGGAATGAAAGTAGAAGGTTGGGAAGTCCCGGCCAACGGCTCTCATGTCAACAAGGATTTTGACGAATAAACCAGGACGCTGTAACAAGGGGTAATGTAATATGAGGCATAACAAAAGCGGAAGAAAGTTCAGCATGGAGTCCGATGTAAGAAAGGCTATGCTCAGGAACATGACGGATTCTTTGATAGTGCACGGAAGGATAAAAACGACCGTTACAAGAGCAAAAGAATTAAGAAAGTTCGCGGAGAGGATGGTCACTCTTGCAAAAAAAGGCACGCTTGCTTCTAAAAGAAAAGCTCTTACATGGATACGCACGCGTGATGCTTTTAAGAGGCTGTTTGGCGAATATGCTGAGGCGTTTAAGACCCGTAACGGCGGATATACCAGAATAACAAAGTGCGGCTATAGAGTTGGCGACAATGCTCCTATGGCTTATATAGAATATATTATCGAAGGCGGCGCTACGGCAGTTAAGAAAGAAGGTCCAAAGAGAAAACGCAGACGCTCATCATCGTCGGCAAAAGCCGGTGCTGATAAAACAGACAAGCACGCAAAGCACGATAAGCAGAACGTCAAAGCCGACAAACAACATACAAAGGGTGAAAAAACTGTCGGTAAGACGCATTCAAGGCAGAAAGCGATCTAGTTAGACCTGTAGTCCCAATACAGACATTCTGTAACGGATTATTTTTAGAAACTGTTCCTGTTTATCTTTCTCCATAGCGGATTCACCAACCAGCTTAGCAATTAAGGCGAACTTGGGATCAAATTTTTCATAACGCACTTTTACCGGGATGTTCAGGTGTTCAGCAACATTGTTAAAATCGTTTAACGATAATTTGTTCTTTTTACCGTTAATAGTAAGAGCTGAATCCTCCTCGTTATGGATCACTAATTTAGAACAAACAATGTCATAGGCCGGCGACAAACGAATACCGTCATCTTTGTGCGAGACAGAATAATTTTTTAAATGAGCATCACCGTTACCCAAAATAAAATTGAGCACAACTCTTTCAAAAAAAAGCTGTGTGTCATATCCGGGCGCGACCGATATTTCCTTAAGTTTTTTCGCGATCTGCTCAACAGAACCATTGTATTTATCCTTCCCAAGTATTTGCGCGAAATCTTCCTGATGTATTTTCTCTCCGTTTTTCCTGTCGAAGCGTTTAACAACATAAGCAAGGCTCCCGTCTTTAAGCGCCAAAAGGCAGTGGGGCGGAACTTCTATGCCTAATTCACCTGCTATATCCACACAGCACTGTTCATTCTCGGGTATATTCGGGAAAGCCGGGATCTGGGGCTTTAATATGTATTCTCCTCCTTTTTCAACAACGGCTAGAACGCCGTTTTTTCTGTCAAGTTTCACAGAAAGTTTAGGTTGTACTCCGGAAATAGAAAGTCTTCCCGCCAGGATTTGTGCTTTTTGCGACATATCGACGAGCCCAAAATCAATTTTGGGACGATGAGGGAAATTAAACATTTTTTTAATAGACTCTTCGTTCATCGAATTACTCCGTTTTTAGCACTGTAACCGCGCCTATAGTATCGGTATTCGTGCTTGCCAGCAACAAACCAAAATGATCATTTTCGTCTATTTTCTGCGTCATGCTTACTATCTGTAAATACCAGCCTTCAGGAAGCAGACCTTTAAAAAACGGAAAAAGTTCTTTAGCGCGGTACGGAGTTTCGCTTAACGGCAGTGATGCAGATATAGCGGTTCCATTTTTCAGGAATTCGTGGTCGTATTGG
>JAZDEK010000205.1:0-6072 GCA_043808895.1 Pseudomonadota bacterium | reverse complement strand
CCTCATCAATAGAGAAAAACAGCGTTATTCATTATTTCAAGACACCGATATATAGAACAAATAACAAGGTCTCAAATATATTTGAGATCACGTCCATAAAAGAATTCACTGCGCCTGAATTTTTCAGACACGGGGCTGTTGACATACTGAAAGAAATAAAAATGCTAAACTCCGCCGATAAAATAATTGTCCACAGCGACTATATGGCCGAAGAGATATCGTCAAGGCTGTTCGTGGACGAGAAAAAAATAAAGGTAATTCCCAAAGGCATACATATATATAACTTTGAACAGAACGCGCCAAAACTTAAATTGCCTGAAAAATTCATTATGTTCGCCGGAAGGATATCAAAATACAAGAACCTAAATATGCTGATCAATGTATTTGAGAGAACGCTTCCTAAAAATATCCATCTTATAATAGCGGGAACAGGCGAGGACATACCGGCCAGGAACAGAGTTATAAATATAGGTTATATACATCCAACGTTGGTCCAATCCGTAATGAAAAAAGCCTTATGCCTGGTTGAGCCAAGCTTTGTTAACGACCATCCCGACACGATCCTTGAAGCCATGGCCGCGGAAATTCCGGTTGTCGCCTCGGATATAAAAGCGCATAGATCTGTGTGCGCGAATAGCGCGCTTTATTTTTCGCCTCTCAGCGAGAATTCATTGGCGGAAAGCCTGGAAGCTGCCATAAGCAACAAGAAGCTTCGTGACACCCTTAAAAAAGATGGGAAAGAAATAGCTGACGCTCATTCGTGGGACAAAGTGGTGTTAAAATATAAAGAACTTTATAGGTCTCTTGCTTAATAGATATTCTACTTAGCCGCAGCTGCTTTTTCTTCTCTCTTTTTTCTTACGTCCTCAAGGACATTTTCCTCTATATGCCTTGGAAGAGCGGTATAGTTAAAGAATTCCATTGAGTAGTTCGCTCTGCCGCTGGACAGCGACCTTAACACTGTGGCGTATCCGAACATCTCCATCAAAGGGACAAACCCATTTAATTTTTGTGAGCCTTTCCTGAACCTTCTCATGTTGTCTATGCGGCCGCGACGTCTATTTATATCGGCGATAATGTCGCCCATATAATCATCAGGAGTGTTGACTTCTATTTTCATGACGGGTTCAATCAACTGAGGCGCCGCTTTTGCCACGGCCTCTCTAAGCCCCAAACGGGTACAGATCTTAAATGCCATGTCGCTGGAGTCGACCTCGTGATAAGTTCCGTATGTAAGGACAAACTTAATGTTCATCATGGGAAAACCGGCATAAAGTCCTCTGTCCATGCATTCAAAAAAACTTTTTTCCACCGACGGGATGTATTCCCTTGGTATGGACCCACCCTTTACATGATCAACAAATTCATTTCCGCCCGTTGGGTTAGGCTCGATCCTGAAACACACGTGTGCATATTGTCCTTTACCGCCGGTCTGTTTTTTATACTTATACTCATACTCGTATTCGCTGTTAATTGTTTCCCGGAACGCGACAGCCGGAGCTCCAACATTGACCTCAACTCCGTGTTCTGTTTTTAACCTATCAACAATTACTTCAAGGTGAAGCTCACCCATCCCGGAAATTATGGATTCATTTGTGTCATCGTCGTAACGCACTCTAAAAGACGGATCTTCAAGAGATAATTTATGAAGAGCCAAGGAGAGTTTGTCACGCTCTTTTGCACTAGGCACTTCTATTTTAAGGTCGATAACGGTTTCGGGACAATGTATCTGCTCCAATAGTATTGTATGGTCCTCGTCGCAAATAGTATCGCCGGTGGTGGTATATTTAGTCCCGATAAGCGCGGCAATGTCTCCGGCCTTCAACGAGTCAATTTCCGTTCTGTCCTTTGCATGTATCCTTAATATTCTGCTTATTCTTTCTCTTTTGTTTTCCGTTGAGTTATATATGTAGCTCCCGGCTTTTAATTCGCCTGAGTATGCTCTCACGAAAGTCTGCTGTCCGACGTAGTTATCGTTTATTATTTTGAACGCCAGACCGGAAAAAGGTTCTTTTGTGGTCGGTTTTCTTGAGAGCGGTTTTTCGGTGTTATTGACTTCACAACCCACAACAGCGCCTCTGTCGATAGGCGATGGGAGATAATCAACCACAGCGTCTAAAAGAAGCCTCACACCTTTATTCTTAAAAGAGCTGCCGCAAAAAACAGGCGTAATTAAAAGATTATGCACGGCATGACGGGTGGCTTTTTTTATTTCTTCAACGCTGACTTCCTGCGCGTGAACATATTTGTCCATTATTACTTCATCAAAGTCGGCGAGCCTTTCAATAAGTTTTGCCCTCGCTGATCTTACAGCCGACATCATGTCCGCTGGTATTTCGGAATATTTAACATCGAGTCCGTCGTAAGCAATGGTCTTCATCTCAACAACATCTATTATGCCGACAAAGTCCTCTTCTTTTCCTATCGGGAGCTGGTAAGCCACCGCGTTAGCGTCAAGGATGTCGTTCATCATTTTAACAGTACCCTCAAGGTCCCCGCCCTGACGATCCATCTTGTTTACGAACGCGATGCGCGGAACTTTATATCTGTCAGCCTGATGCCACACTGTTTCGCTCTGCGGTTCAACTCCGCCCACGGAACAAAAAAGCATCACTATGCCATCCAATACTCTTAATGAACGTTCAACCTCGACGGTAAAATCAATGTGTCCCGGAGTATCTATTATATTTATCTGGTGATCGTTCCACTCTGTTGTTATCGCAGCTGAGGTGATCGTAATTCCACGTTCCTGCTCCTGTTTCATAAAATCCATAACGGCCGCGCCGTCGTGGACCTCGCCCATCTTATGTGTAACTCCGGTAAAAAAGAGTATCCTCTCCGTCGTAGTTGTTTTACCCGCGTCTATGTGCGCGACAATGCCGATATTCCGTATTTTCCGTATTAACACCTGATCCATTTAAATAACCTCTTAAACCAACGCCTCTGGATGCTGAAAAAAAATACCCTCTGCTTCTGCTATAACATCTCCGCCTGTATCTATCAACTGTGCTTTTGCGTGTTCCATTTTTCTTGCCCTGTTGGTATCTTTCCTAACTGCATGCCCCGCCACCCTTAATTCACAGTCCATTGGTGCCGGTTTCTTGAAATTCACCGTCATCTGGGATGTAACATAGAATTTTCCCGTGCTTTTGTACAGCGCCCAACACATCGCGTCATCAAGCACCGCGCTTATGGCCCCGCCGTGCATAATATCCTTGTAGCCTATTAAATGTTTTGGCGGTGAAAACTTTGCTGAAACCGAGTGGTCTCCCTCCACATTAAAACGGAGTTTAAGGCCGTAAGGATTTTCGCTTCCGCACACGAAACAGCCTTTATCTCTTGGAAGTTCATTACTCATATATTTCACCCAAGATCTTGTCGTAAACCCTGAGTACCCTTTCCGCCATCCTCTTAATTGTAAAATCTTTTGCTCTCTCCAAGCCCATCTTAACATTCCTTTCTCTTATGATGTTATCCGAGAGCGCTATCTTTATAGCGCTCGCTATCGCGGGGATATCATGAGGGTCGACCTCTATCGCACAGCCTCTAGAAATTTCAGGCAGCGATGTTACATTCGATGTTATCACAGGCACGCCGCTCGCGAACGCCTCAACCACGGGGAGCCCAAATCCCTCTATAAAACTCATAAATACAAAAAGTGACGCTTTTTTGTAAATGTAGGGGAGGTCTATATCTGTAACCGGCCCGACGCAAATAACATTATCGGGCTTCAGCGACGTTGAGCAATAGCCCCTTATTTCGTTCCAGGTAAGCGCAAGTACCAGCGGCACATCAACCTTTGCTTGCATGAACGCGTCTATTGTGCCCTTCAGATTTTTATGTACGTCGTGGCTGCCGACATAAAGAATATATTTATCCGGGAGCTCGTATTTATTTTTTACTTCCAGCATTCTTTTTTCGTCCAGATGATGAAAGAACTTATCCTGTATGCCGTTATATATGACGTCTATATGTTCGCGTCTTACATGCAGGATGTTGGCTATCTCCTCTTTTGAGTATTCGGAAACCGTGAGGACCCTGTCAGACAATCTGCACGCGTGCTGGACGGCCGCTTTATAAAAAAACTTTTTAAATATATTCTTTTGATGAGTGATATTTATAAGATCATGGATGGTTATGATGTAGGGGATATTCTTTTTGGGTATTATCGGTGAGAAATAAGGGTTATGAAAAATATCAGGTTTAAGTTTTGAGATGATCTTTGGTATCTCAATATATTCCATTGGCGAAGAAAATTTTGATCTGGCCCAGTAGACGTCCACTTTATCGCCGAAATGATCGAACGCGACTTTATCGTTGATCACGACGGTATATTTGTTCTGCGGGGCAACCTCGTTAAGTCCATCCACCAGATTTATAAGGTGGCGCGCCGGGCCCGACATTTTCTTCCCTATTACCCGCCCGTCGAACATTATGTGATGATATGTACTCATATTAAAAAATTTTAACCTTTTATTAAATCATTCTCTCGGCGTTATTATTTTCTTCTCTTAATGTGCAGTTTGAGATCCATGGGTGCAATTTACCAGCAACCATGGAATTGGCAAGAGCATAAGCGTCCCCCGGCGCACATATAGCCGTGGCCCTGATGGGCTATATTGAGCCAAAAACCCTTAACAGGACTAGTTCCTAGTAAGTGTCGTAACCAAAGAGAGGTTTTGACGAAGTAAAGCACGCCACTATTTCACCCTCTTTGGCATCAACGCCCATGCGTTTTACGTTTCAAACTTATGGCAATATGATATTGTTGTCGCATGAGTATACGTTCCGCTGTGGTAGCAGGGCATTTTTATCCCGGTGATAAAACTACACTTGAAAATGAACTTAAAAAATATCTCATCCCTCACAAAAAAATTAATAACGCTATTGCCGTGATCGCTCCGCACGCAGGATATATTTACTCGGGAAAAACAGCGGGCGCTGTTTATTCATCTATCGATATTCCCGACACTGTTTTTATTATGTGCCCAAATCACACAGGGCTTGGTTATCCTATAAGCCTTCATCCCGCGGAACATTGGACAACACCGCTTGGAGAAATTCAGTCAAACCAAAATATTTTAAAAGAGATAAAAAACAAGATCCCACAGGCTGAGTTTGATAAAAGTTCTCAGTTAAGGGAACACTCACTAGAAGTACAACTTCCATTTATACAGACGCTGAACCCTGACGCAAAAATAGTTCCTATTACTCTGGCAGGTTTACCGTTCGAAATGATACAAAAACTTGGAGTTTTAATCGCGGACATAATGATAGGGCTTGAAAAACTCGGGAAGAAGTCCTTAATAGTCGCATCGTCGGATATGACACATTTTGAAAGTAAAGATTCCGCAAAATATAAGGACGAGCTTGCGATTGAAAGGATAAAAAAATTGGACACAAAAGGTTTTATGGACATACTTCAGGAAAAAGACATCAGCGTCTGCGGATTATATCCAATATCCGTGACCATAGAGGCTATGCTCAACTACTCCGATAAACTCGGAAAGAATATCTACGTAAAACTTGTGGATTACTCAAACTCCGGCGAAGTAACCGGTGACACCAACGACGTTGTCGCCTACGCAGGGCTAGTCTTGTATCACGATTAGGTTTAATGTTTTGCGCAAGCACAAATGGCATGGTAATATTCCCTCGACAAGACGTTGGAGGTTAACATGAAAAAGATCTCTTTGAGCATGCTTGTTCTGTTCGGAACAATACTTACAAGCTGTGGTGGTTTACCTGGTCTTACGCTTCTACCTGAGATAGGGACCTACACACCTGAAAACCCTGGCACTTATGGAGACCCTAACACATTGTATGTTGTTGTCTCAAACGCTCCAGAAGGCTCCATAGTCCACTATAACGTTACATACGATGGCACTACTGCTCCGGATTGCTATTGCCTCACAGGTTCTCCCATTTATAGCAGCGAAACTGACATTCCTATTTATGTAGGCACAACAAGTGTAAATGCCGTAGCGTGTGATGAGAACGGTGTACCAGTTAGCACAAGAGGGGCCACCACAGTTACCATAACGGCACCTATTTGACCCGTCCCCTAGTAGA
>JAZDEK010000204.1:0-25773 GCA_043808895.1 Pseudomonadota bacterium | reverse complement strand
AACAAAGTTTTTAACTCTATGAACGGGGTTGAAAACGTCTTAATGAAGGCTCTCTTTAATATGGAATCTGACCATGCAAAAATAAGGTCATTAACTGGCTTCGACTGGGTGGTTAATTTATCTTTGACTGCGAATTAGTATAACATGAGCATGCGGATTTAATCTATGATAACTACGGAATTTTCGCCGCCGAACGGGCTTTTAACGTAGGCGTCGGCGCGCCAATCGTTGTACCAATGTATGCCGTCAGCCTCTATGGTAAAGAATTTATATTGATACGCTCCGGGTTTAAGTTTTATGGTTTTCTGCCATTTGTCGTCTATAAGCTCCATGGGGTCTATTTGCGTGCTCCAGTCGTTAAAGTCGCCGGTCAGAAACACCGGGGATGACGACGGCTGGTCAAATATGAAAGAAACCCTGCCATTCCCGTGTTTTAAAATCATATCAGGATATTAAGATATTATTTGACCACGCGCAAGAAGTATGTTTTTTTATTTATGAAACAAGATAGTTCATAAGCTCAAGGGAGGTAACAAAATGTCTCACGGAATAGATAAGAAAAAGTGTGTAGGCTGTGGTGCTTGCCAACCGGAATGCCCGGTGTCTGCCATAAATCAGGATGGAAGTATTTTCATTATAGACGGCGCCAAATGTATTGATTGCGGAAATTGCGTGGGAGTGTGCCCGGTTGAAGCAATTGCCGCCGGCGATTAATTCATAACATTATTTTGACAGTTTATGCATGTTCCTGACAACTATTTAAGTCCCTCAACTTGTGCTGCAGCGGGTGCTGTTATGGTACCGGTGTGGGCATGGGCTGTTAAGAAAGTAAAAAAAGAATTCTCATCCAAGAATATAGTTTTAGTAGGGATATTCGCCGCTTATTCTTTTCTTTTAATGATGTTCAATATCCCGCTCCCTGGTGGCACCACAGGGCACGCCGTAGGGGCGACACTTTTATCAGTTCTTATCGGGCCATTTGCCGCGTGTGTATCATTAAGCATCGCGCTTTTTATACAGGCTGTGTTCTTTGGCGATGGAGGGCTCTTATCCTTTGGGGTTAACGCGTTCAACATTGCTTTTGTTATGACGTTCAGCGGATACTTTATCTACATGGTCTTAAGGTCGTTATTTAGATCGGATAAATGGAATAGTGCCGCTCTTTTTGTCGCGTCTTATATGTCTTTAAATATTGGCGCCCTTTTTACAGCGCTTGAGTTCGGCATTCAGCCTCTGCTTTTTAAAAATGTCGCGGGACTGCCCATGTATTCCCCATATCCTTTAAGTATCGCGCTTCCCGCTATGATGATCCCGCATTTATTGGTTGTTGGAGTGATAGAGGGATTTATTACCGTCGGTATTTATAATTTTATAAAAAGAGTTTCTCCGGTGTCCGTAAGGAAAATTTATGAGGTCAATTTAAAACCAGCGTACGCTGTCATTGTTTTTATGATCCTTTTGTCGCCGCTGGGGATGCTGGTATCAGGCACAGCGTGGGGTGAATGGGATAGGCAAAATGGATTTAAGTTCAATTCCATAATCCCGGACTATGCTATCCCGTTCATTAAGAACGGGGCGCTTTCTTATATGTTGTCGGCAGTGATAGGAGTAGCGCTGGTACTTTTTATAACGAGAGCCTTAAAAAGAGTTTTTAATGCGCGTACGAATTATTAAAGGTAATTTTATAGAGAAAAACGTTCTTTCTTTTTTTGGGGTATTTTCCAATTTAAGACGCGAGAAAACATCACCGTCCTTTCTGTCGTCAGTAAATCCTATCGTAAAGTTTTTGTCTGTGCTGGTGTTGGTACTGTCCGTAAGTCTATCCGGAAAACTGTCGTACGTTCTGTTTATTGGCATTATTGTTACGGTCGCAGCGGCTATTTTTCCGCGTCGGGAATTAAAAAAAATATTAACCGTTGCCGGTGCTTCTGTTCTATTTGCGTTTATTATTATGTTGCCGTCTGTTTTTTTATTCAAAACAACAGCTTCCTTTTTTATCGTGCTTAAAATTGCTGTCAGTGTTCTTTGCGTCAACGTCTTTGTTTATTCAACCAACCCGGTCCAAATTACGCAGTCCCTTAAGGTTTTATTTGTTCCCGACGTAATTATATTTATTGTCGGAATTACAGTAAAACACATTGTCATAGTCGGCGATACCGCGGTCAATATGCTATTGGCGCTCAAAAAAAAGACCGTCGGAGAATTCAAAACAGCGCGCGAAAGTATGTTTGGTCTGTTCGGGGTTCTATTCATTAAATCAAAGAACATGTCTGAAAGTATGTATGACGCCATGGTATGCCGAGGATTTAACGGCGAATATAAAAGAACGTCCTTGTTGAAATTAGGGCTGTCCGATTATATGTATATCGCCCTTATCCTGCTGATGTTATTTTCAGGAGCGTTGATTTGAAAGAGATTATCACAATAAAGAACATAAGCTTCAACTACGACGATATCCCCGCGCTTAACAACATCACGCTCAGTATTTCTGAAGGCGACTCTGTCGCGATAATAGGCCCGAACGGGAGTGGCAAATCCACGCTCCTTAAACTTATTAACGGGTTGGTTTTCGCCGCTGACACGAAAGGCAATAATGCCGACGCGAACGATAAAAATACCGACTCACGCAGGGGCTACTTTTTTAACGGCCAGCACATAACGGAGAAATATTTGAGCAATATTAACGCGGCAAGAACTTTTCACTCCACGATAGGATTCGTGTTCCAAAACCCCGAAACGCAACTTTTTTGCTCCAGCGTATATGAAGAAGTCGCGTTCGCTCCGATGCAAATGGGTATGAATGAAGAACAAACAAGACTCAAAGTGAAAAAATATCTTGAACTCCTCGGTATACAAAAACTCTCCCAAAGGGTTCCTTATTTTTTAAGCGAGGGTGAGAAAAAGAAAGTGGCGCTGGCGAGCGTTCTTGTCATGGAGCCAAAAGTCCTTGTGCTTGATGAGCCGATGAACGGGATAGACCCGAAAACAAAAAGATTTATAAGTGAACTCCTTGTGAATTTAAATCGCGAAGGAAAAACTATAATTTGTGCCACGCACGATTTTGAATATGTGAAAGGAGTGTTTAAACGCGCGGTGGTGCTTTCCGAAAATAAAACCGTTATTTTTGACGCGCAGTATGACGCTCTTATGAAGGATGAGCCTTTTTTATACGCGAATAATCTAAAATAAGGCGACCGCAGATCGTTAATAGGCGCAGAAAATAGACGTAAGGAGCACTGCGCCGTTCTGACATATTTTAGGGTTGCATACACACAGACTTCGTTATAACTATGTGGGGCTGTTAGGTAATCTGATATAGGAGTTTATGGATGAAGAACGAATCTTTAATTCTGCTTACAGTGTTAGTACCCGTACTCGGGTCTTTTCTACTTCCCGTGCTTGGAAGGCTATCAGAGGGGTTAAGAAACGTCTGCGCACTGCTAATGGTAATGACCTCATTAGTGTGCTCTTTTGCTTTAGTACCGATGGTACTTAGAGGCGAAACAGTCACAGCCCTTTACAGTCAAACTTTAGCTATGAATTATTTCTACGCGGACGGGCTTGCCGTATTTATGGCGATAGTATCGTCGTTGGTTGGATCTATCATCGTGCTTTACTCGTTTGGTTACATAAGCCACTACGAAGAAAGGAACGAATACTACTTTATGGTGGTTCTGTTCCTTGGCTCAATGATGGGAATAATCTTCTCCAGGAATTTGATCTGTCTCTATTTATTCTGGGAGATCACGGCAATAGCGTGCTGGAGATTAATAGGATTCTTTAGGGAAAAAGAACACGTGCTCAAAGCGGACAAGGCTTTCCTTGTTACAGTGTTCGGTGCCCTGATGATGCTTATCGGCTTCTTATATGTATATGAAGCAACAGGATCATTTGACCTTGGTGTTATTGGACACTCAACAGTACCCAATATCGCAATGGCGCTAATACTGTTCGGTATACTTTCAAAATCCGCGACGTTGCCACTTCATACATGGCTTCCGGACGCCGGTGTTGCGCCGTCTCCTGTTACTGCTCTTCTCCACGCCGCTGTTCTTGTTAAGATCGGTGTCTATGTTTACGCGAGACTTTTTGTCGCGACAATGACCCTGGATGCCGTATGGCACACAGTTGTCCCTGTTATTGCGGGAGCAAGCGCCCTGGTTTCAGCCGGTGCCGCCATGATAGACAAAGATATGAAGAGAATAATAGCGTATTCAACTATTAGCCAGATCGGTTTTATATTCCTTGGGCTTTCTATCGGGAACGAAGTCGCTCTTGCGGGTGGCTTACTATATATATTGATGCACGGCATGGCAAAAGCCGGACTATTTCTTTGCGCCGGTATAATTGAACAGTCCGCGCATACAAAAGACATTACAAAGATGGGCGGCCTTATAAAGACAATGCCTGTTACAGCGATGGCATTCCTTATATGCGCGTTCTCTGTAATGGGAATTCCTCCGCTTGGAGGCTTCTTCTCAAAGTTCCTTGTTATTAATGGCACTCTGCAGAGTGGGCATGTTTGGATAGCGCTAATGTTCCTATTCGGCGCTGTAATGACGATAATTTATTTATTCAGGATATTTATCCTTATATTTATGGGACAGACAAAAGTTGAACATCCTGTAAAAGAGGGCTCGTTCGTTATGTTATTCAGCGTTGCGCTGCTTGCGGTGCTTTCTTTGGCCGGCGGAATTTTCATTAATTATCCGGCCGACTATGTTTACACGACAGTTCAACAACTTATGGGAGTCGTAAAATGAATATAATGCTTTGGACTTTAATTATTCCGGCGGTGGCTGCCGCACTTGTTTTTCTTCTTCCAAGAAGAGCGTACTATAGGGAGGTCTTCGCGATACTTGTTGCGGCGACAAATTTAATTTTAGTATTCCCTCTTTTTAGAAAGGAAATGCTATTTTCTTTTCCTTGGGGCGGCGGATGGGGGCTTGAGTTCTCGCTGAGAGTTTATCCTTTCGCGAGCTTTATGATCCTTTCAGCGGCTGCGTTCGCGCTTTTAATAGCGCTTTATTCAGCGTCGTTCATGAAAGGAAAAGATAATGTGTCACAGTTCTACGCGTATTTTCTTTTAACTATCGCTCAAGTGAACGGAGTTCTTCTTTCTAATAACCTCATCATGATGCTTTTCTTCTGGGAAGGACTGCTCCTAACTCTATTTGGTTTCATAGCTATAGGCGGAAAGGAATCATTTAAAACAGCGGTTAAGGCATTCGTAATTAACGGCGTTGCTGATATTTGTTTTATGGCCGGTATCGCTCTTACAGGATTTATCGCCGGCACTTTCACAATGTCCGGAATTAATATTCCTGCCCAAGGGTTGGGCAGCGTCGCGTTCCTTCTTCTTATGATAGGAGCTATTGGAAAAGCGGGTGCTATGCCTTTCCATAGCTGGATACCCGACGCCGCAAAGGATGCTCCGCTCCCGTTCATGGCGTTCATTCCCGGATCGATAGAAAAAATAGTTGGAATCTATTTCCTTGCCAGAATATCTTTGGACTTATTCAAACTTGACCACGGCTCGTGGCTAAGTTACACAATGATGACTATCGGCGCTGTAACAATACTCGCCGCTGTTATGATGGCACTTGTTCAACACGACTTTAAGAAACTTCTCTCATATCACGCCATCAGTCAGGTCGGATACATGATACTTGGCATTGGGACATGCGTTCCTGTAGGTATAATCGGTGGACTTTTCCACATGATAAATAATGCTCTGTATAAAGACGGATTATTCCTTGCCGGCGGTGCCGTAGAAAGACAAACAGGTACCACTGACTTAAATAAACTTGGCGGCATTGGTTTAAAGATGCCGATAACTTTTGCGTGCTTTTTGGTTGCAGCATTTTCCATATCCGGAGTTCCTCCGTTCAACGGATTCTTTTCAAAGGAACTTATATACGATGGCGCTCTTGAAAGAGGATGGATATTCTACGGCGCTGCAGCGCTGGGGTCGTTTTTAACAGCCGCGTCGTTCTTAAAGCTTGGTCATGCCGCTTTCTTAGGAAAAAGGGATGAGCAGTACAACAACATCAAGGAAGTTCCATGGACGATGTATCTTCCGATGATAGTAATAGCCGCGTTCTGTATATTCTTTGGCGTTTATAACTCATATCCAATTTATCATTTAATTCAACCTGTGCTTTCGAATATGGCTCTCGACGGGAATATCCTTGGCGAAACTCATGCGAACGTTACACTTGTCATTGTAACGATAGTTGTTCTTACTGCCGCGTACCTTAACCATAGGTACGGCGTTAAAAAGACTGGTAAAGGCATAGGTGCTGTGGATCACATACATTACGCGCCGGTGCTTCACGGTATATATGATAAGGCCGAAAGAAAAGTGTTCGACCCTTACGATATAGGATTGAAATTCATTAACGCGTTCTCTTACGCCGCGTTCGGAGTAGATAGAGCGACCGACTGGGTCTATAACGTATTCAGCGTTAAAACGGCGAACGTATTCTCGAACAGTATTAAGAAAGCTCATACAGGGAATTTTTCCATGTACATATTGTGGTCTCTGGCTGGGATGATACTTCTAGCTGTCTGGATAATAAAAACGGTTAAATAGGGGGATATTTTAAAGTGGCACTCTTATTAATTCTTATTCCGCTCGTCTCTGTAATTATACTGAACGTCGGCTTTAAAAAAGCGATGCGAAGCGTTGCGCTTTGGCTGGGATTGTTCGCAACGTTCCTGCAAAGCTTTCTTGTTATCTTTAATAACAAGCTGAACATTGTGCTTTCCACAACGGCTTTTAATTTGGAGCTAGATAGATTGAGCCTTGTTCTTATTCTTTCCGTAGGCATTGTCGCGTTTTGCTCCCTCTTGGTCGCGGCAGGTACAATTAAAGACCCTAAAAAGTCTTTTAACTTTGTTAACCTGATACTTCTTGCTGTGGTCGGAATGAACGGCGTTGTTATGGTAAGAGACATATTTTCGATGTACGTATTTTTAGAAATAACAGCGGTTGCATCCTTTATATTGATAGCAATTCAGGAAGACGAGCTGGCGTTCGAGGGCTCTTTTAAATATTTAGTGCTGTCCGCTATTGCTACGATAATGATGCTGACATCCATCTCTCTTCTTATGATGTACTCTGGAGACACAACGTTCTTGAGCGTCAGGGATGGTGTTCAGGGATCAAATAATTTCTTTGTGCTAACAGCCGTTATACTTTTTATGGCCGGACTTTTTATAAAAGGAGGGCTTGTCCCTTTCCACGGCTGGCTGCCCGACGCGTATACCGCGGCTCCCGCGAGTACGTCGGTGTTCTTGGCCGGTATAGTCACAAAAACGACCGGTATCTACACGATGATCCGTTTGGTGACAGAAGTTTTCGGATTTAATGAGACGATAAAAAGCATTCTTCTTCTCGTCGGAATTATATCGATATTTATCGGCGCGTTTGCCGCTTTAACGCAAAAAGATATGAAAAGGATGCTCGCGTACTCAAGTATCAGCCAAGTTGGTTATATAATTTTGGCACTTGGTACAGGAACAGAACTTGGAATAGCAGGTGCTGTGTTCCATCTTTTTAATCACTCAATATTCAAGGCCCAGCTCTTTGTTAACGCGGCTGCTGTGGAAAAACAGACGGGCACGCGCGACATGGACTCCATGGGAGGCTTATCAAAAGTGATGCCGTTCACGGGCTGGACATCTGTTGTGGCTTTTTTATCAGCAGCTGGAATTCCTCCGCTTTCAGGGTTCTGGAGCAAACTTATTATAATAATAGCGCTGTGGAAGGTCGGCCAATACGGCTACGCCGCTGCCGCGATACTTGGAAGCTTAATAACGCTCGCGTACTTTTTATCTCTTCAAAGAAGAGTGTTCTTTGGCAAACTCAAAGTGCTTTCAATAAAAGAGGCTGGGATGAGCCTGGTTCTTCCTGCCGTTATACTCGCGATAATAACAATAGGCGTTGGAGTATTCTTTCCGTTCTTTGTTGATACAATAATAATTCCGGTAGCGGGGGTGCTGAAGTGACTTTAGATCTAAATTTAATTCTCCTTACGATTATGCTGCTTTGCGCGGTATGGGCTGTTATGACGAGAAGCCTTTTGATGTCGGCAATAGGTCTTGCGGCCGTAAGCATTGTGCTCACACTTCTTATGTTCAACTTGGATTCTCCGTTAGCTGCGGTGTTTGAGCTTTCTGTATGCGCGGGACTTATTACCGTAGTTTTTGTAAGCACGATAAGCCTTACAAAGCCGATAACAAGGCCGGAACTCAAACAACAGACAAAGCACAGGATAAAAAGATACTGGTATCTTCCTGTTATCATCGTCGGGCTTTTTGTTTTCCTCGGATTTTATATGGTTTATCCGGAACTTAACAACACACTTAATCTTTATCCCCAGGGCGACGTTAAGAACGTTCTATGGGGCATGAGGACGACAGATATAATAGGTCAGATGATAATACTGCTCGCCGGAGTTTTCGGTGTCGTGGTGTTATTCAAAGAGAGGGCAAAAGATGATGAATGAATCAGCAAACCTTTTTTGGACGTTTAGTATTTTTATAGTGCTCTTGTTCGTGTGCGGTATTTACTGCATAACAGTGACCAGGAATTTTATCCGAACACTTATAGGACTTGAGCTTCTTACAAAGGCGGTGACGCTTTTGATAATACTCGCGGGATATGTTAGCAACCGTCTAGCACTCGCGCAAACAATGGCGATCACGCTCATTGTTATAGAGGTCGTCGTTATAGCTGTCGCGGCGGGTATTGTGTTCGGGATATTTAAAAAAATTGGATCTCTTAACGTCACAAAGTTAAGAAATCTTAAAGGATAGGTGAAAGCATGAATTATCTTCTTTTACCGCCAATTGTATTCTTTATTATCTTGGTCGTTGTTTCCATTCAAGCTTACTTTATGAAGAAGTTGGCCTTTCAGGGAAAAGACGAGCCTGGAAAGAATAAAGCCTATGCCTGCGGCGAAGACGTTTCTGACCACAGGGTGCAGCCGGATTACAGACAGTTCTTTCCGTTCGCTTTCTTTTTCACGATCATGCACGTGGTCGCTCTTGTAATAGCCACGGCTCCAAATCCGTCGAGCATGAGCGATGTATTTGTTCCGGCTCTGTACGTTGTGTGCGCGATAATAGGTCTTTTGATATTGTTCAGGAGGTAAACATCAAGTGAAGATTGTGGATAAATTAGTAACATGGTCTAGAACAAAATCCCCGTGGGTCATCCACTTTAATACTGGTGCCTGTAACGCTTGCGATATAGAGATAGTTGCCACACTTACACCGCTATTTGATCTTGAAAGATTTGGCGTGCTGTTAAAAGGTACACCAAGACACGCGGACGTTCTTTTATGCTCAGGGCCTGTGACAAGACAGATAGAAAAAAGATTGGTCAGGATATACGAGCAAATGCCATCCCCCAAATTCGTGGTCGCTGTAGGAACATGTGCGTCTTCCGGCGGAGTGTTTAACGGTTGTTATAACGTGAAAGGCGGCATTGATTCTACAATTCCGGTCGCAGCGTACATCCCCGGATGTCCTGTTCGTCCTGAAGCCATTATAGACGGCGTTGTGAAACTTCTCACAAGTTACGAGGAAGGGGAGCGCAAAAAACGGAGGGAATCAAAATGAGCGAATTCAACAAAGAACAAAAAATAACGGACAGTGTTGCCGGAAAATTCGGCCATATGAAAGACAAAATGAAAATAAAAAGAGCAAGACGCATATCTGCCGAGGTTGAATATAATAATTTCAGGCAAGTCTTTGATCATGTTGTTAAGGATTTGGACTTTAAAGCGATATGCATGATAACGGGCTTGGACGAGGGAGAGAACCTTTCAGCTATTTATCATCTCTGCAATTTTGAAGGTGTTGTGTTCGATCTAAAGACAAGCGTTCCTAAAAGTAATCCGGTGCTTAACTCAATAGGCGACGCATTTCCCGGAGCGATACTATATGAAAGAGAACTTATTGATATGTTCGGAATGAAAGTTCAGGGTCTTCCGGAAGGCCACAGATATCCTCTGCCAGACGGTTGGCCGGACGGTCAGTATCCTTTAAGAAAAGATTGGACAGCTGACATGCTCGACAAAGGGGGAAAGTAAAATGGGAACAGTAAAAATACCAATAGGGCCTCAACATCCGGCGTTAAAAGAGCCTGAAAGTTTTCTTATCTCTCTGGATGGCGAGAGGATAACGGATTTTGGGATGCGTCTTGGTTATAACCACAGGGGCATAGAAAAAGCGGCTGAATCAAGAACGTTCATAGAATCCATGTATCTTATAGAAAGAGTGTGCGGTATTTGTTCACACTCTCACTCAACAGCATTTATTCAGGCTGTTGAAGACGCGGCTAACACTGAGATACCAAAAAGGGCAAAATATATACGTTCCATTATTGGAGAACTTGAAAGAGTGCACAGCCATTTATTGTGGCTTGGTGTTGCTGCTCACGAAGTTGGGTTCGACACTCTTCTTATGTACACATGGAGAGACAGAGAAGTTGTTATGGACCTTCTTGCTGCTATAAGCGGTAACAGGGTTAACTACGGCATGAATACCTACGGCGGTGTAAGAAGAGATCTTAGCAAAGAGCAACTGCTGGATATTTCAAAGGCTGTTGACATACTTGAAGAGAGAACAAAATATTTTGCGAAAGTATCTACGGAAGAAATTACGTTCGTGAAAAGACTTTCAGGTGTTGGTTACATATCTAAAGAGGACGTTTTAAGACTTGGTACAGTAGGGCCTACCGGAAGAGCATCCGGCATGTCCAGAGACACACGTAAGGACGATCCATACGCAGCCTACGACGAGGTAGATTTTAACGTAATAACAGATAATCACTGTGATGTTTATGGAAGAGCGGTCGTTAGGATATTCGAACTTATGGAGACTTATAAAATTCTCCGTCAGCTTGTAAAGAATATCCCGGACGGAGATATAGCTGTTAAATTCCCGCGCCGTGTTCCGGCGGGCGAAGCGACATCAAGGTACGAAGCTCCAAGAGGAGAAGATGTTCACTATGTTAAAACGAATGGAACAGATAAGCCGGAGAGAGTTAAACTAAGAGCTCCTACTCTTGCCAACCTTCAGTCAGTGGCGACTATGTTAAAAGGCAATAACTTGGCCGACGTTCCAATAGCCATAGCGGCCATTGATCCTTGTTTCTCGTGCACAGATAGGACAATAAAAGTAAATAATTTTGCTACAGGCGAAACAAAAACGGTTGATTGGCGTACTTTAAGGGCTCAGAGCATTGAATGGTATAAAAAAGAGCGCGGAATAGATTTTACCGAGCTCAATAAAAAATATCGTAAGGGGGAGTGATCCTACATGATGACGCTTTTTAATATCTTAATTTTCCCGGGATTCATGTTCCTGTGCGTAATGGCGCTGGTGTTTGAATACGTTGACAGAATTCTTTACGCTAGGTTCCAAAACAGGAAAGGCCCTCCGTTCTTTCAGCCTTTCGCTGATTTTATTAAGCTAACAGCAAAAGAAGAGATAATCCCGGAGTGTGCCGACAAGAAACTATTTAAGTTTATGCCGATATTGGCTGTAACAGCGTCCGTCGCTTCTTTCTTTTATATACCGCTGTGGCATCCATCATCTTTATTCCCGTTCGCAGGCGACATTATCGTTGTGCTGTATCTTTTAACAATACCAACGGTTTCTTTCTTTTTGGCCGGCTGGTCTTCAACATCGCTATACTCAATGGTCGGCGCGATGCGTACGTTAACGCAGCTCTTTTCTTATGAAGTGCTTTTATTCTTGGCGGTATTGTCTCCAGCGCTTCTTGCAAACACCTGGTCGCTGAGCTCAATGACCGTGTTCTATGATGCGCGCCCGGAGCTTATGCTTTTCAATATCGCGGCGTTTTGTATCTCTATAATAGCTCTGCTTGGAAAACTTGAAAAAGTTCCTTTTGATATGGCAGAAGCCGAAACAGAAATTGTTGGCGGTACATTTACAGAATATTCAGGAAGATTATTGGCGCTTTTTAGAATGGGAATAGACATAGAAATGGTCGTTGGCGCGTCTTTAATTGCCGCGGTATTTTTGCCGTTTGGTCTGTATTTGGAGCCCGTAACAGGGTTTGTGCTCTATATAATTAAAGTAACGGCCGTTGTATTTCTTATATCGCTTGGAAGAACGCTCTTTGCGCGTTTAAGAATAGATCAAATGGTCAACGCGTGCTGGAAATATTTTGCTCCAGCGGCATTCTTGCAGCTTTTATTTATCCTCATTATTAAGGGAGTGCTATCATGATAAGGCCCGGAAAAATGCTTAGGTTGGTTATTGATTCTTTGACAAGAAAGCCTGCGACCATAAAGTATCCTTACGAGGCTGTTAACATGCCGGATAAATTCAGGGGCAAACTTTTGTTCTATGCCGAAAAATGTATAGGCTGCAAACTTTGCATGAAAGACTGTCCGTCTAACGCCATAACAATAGAAAAGTTCGGCGACACATTTGACGCCATAGTTGAGTTGGATAAGTGTTTATATTGCGCTCAGTGCGTTGATTCGTGCCCCAAAAAAGCGCTGGATATTACTCCAAAGTTCGAGCTTGCCGCGCTGGACAGAAAAAAGCTCAGAGTTAAGATAAATGAAAGATGAGCTGCTCAAATTTTTTAAGACAGGCGCGAAAGATCCTAAAATAACCGTTCTTGGTGTAGGCTCCGAGATAAAATCAGACGACGGTGCCGGACATTACGCTGCCGGAAGATTAGCTGCCAAAAACAAGAAAAATGAAAACAAAAATATCCAGGTACTCTCCAGCGGAACAGCCCCAGAGAATTATACCTCGGATATTAAAAGGTTCGAGACCACGCACTTAATTATTATAGACGCCGCAGAGACGGGAAAAAAACCAGGGACCATAACATTGATCCCCAGAAAAGATATAGCAGGTGTTACGTTCTCAACTCACGTGCTTCCTCTTTCTGTAATGCTTGATTATCTTTCGCAGTCCATTGAATTTGAAACTCTTGTTATAGGAATAGAGCCCGAGAAATTAAGTTTTGGCCAGGAACTTACAAAGAACGTGGATGATGCGGTGAATAAAATAGTCTCTGCGATAATAGAGACAACGGGTGGTAAATAATGGTCGAAACAATAATAGAATTCCTTAAGGTGTTCACTGTCGGAACTATTGGAAGCCTTGGATACTTCGGCATTGTCGCGTTAATGGCAATTGAATCAGCGTGCATTCCTCTTCCGAGCGAAATTATAATGCCTTTCGCGGGATATCTTGTTTACGCCGGTAAAATGAATTTATGGCTTGCCGCGTTGGCTGGTGCCATTGGATGTAACGTAGGTTCCGAGATCGCGTATTGGATAGGCTCGCTCGGCGGACGTGCTGCTATATATAGGTATGGAAAATATATTTTAATGTCTAAGAAAGAACTCGCATCAGCGGAAAAGTGGTTCGAGAAATACGGAAGTGCGGCGGTATTCATAGCAAGGCTGCTTCCCGTTATAAGAACTTTTATAGCATTTCCGGCAGGTGTCGCAAAAATGCCAAGAGCAAGATTCCATATATATACGTTCTTAGGGAGCTATCCTTGGTGTCTTCTACTCGCATGGGCCGGGATGAAAGCTGGCGAGATGTGGGACGACAAGAACAGCACCCTGCGCCACATAATACACGAGGCTGACATAGTGATAGGCGTCTTAATATTAATAGGGATAATATGGTTTATAAGAAGCAGGATAAAAGCTTTTAAAGAATATGCATGAGGCAAAAGTAGCACAATACGCTTTCGATATTATAAAAGAGGCTACGCCAAAACATGTTACTAAGATCACTTTTGGCGTCGGTAAACCTAATACTGTAATGCGGGATTCTTTTGAGATGTATTTTCTGGGACTTATAAAAGGGAGCGCTCTTGAAAAAGCGGAACTCATTTATGAAGATTCAAACGAGGAAGGCTTTTTTGTTTTCTCTATAGAGGTGGACGATGGAAATTAAAGTTCTAAAGAACGTAATGATAAAAAATAACACCGTCGGAGCGGATATAAGACGAATGCTCGCTGAACGTAAAATATATTCCGTTAATTTTGTGAGTTCTCCGGGTGCAGGGAAAACAACGCTGCTGCAGAATTCATTAAAGTCGTTTATTAGAAAATATAAGACGGCAGTCATAGAGGGTGATCTTTATACATCAAGGGATGCAGAAAAACTGCAGGACCTAGATATTCCTATAGTACAGATAAACACCGAGGGAGGATGCCACCTTGACGCAAGAATGATAAGCGGTGCTCTGAATGAACTCCCAATTGATAAGCTGGACTTTGTGGTGATAGAGAACGTTGGAAATCTTGTCTGTCCGTCGAGCTTTGACCTTGGCGAGAACTTAAGGGTTCTTGTTTATTCAATAACAGAGGGCGAAGATAAACCAAAGAAATATGCGACAATGTTTAAGACCGCGAACGTTGTTATAATAAATAAAGTGGATCTTGCTGACGCGTGCAAAGTTGACCTTAAAGTAATAGAGAAAGAAGTAAAAGAGGCTGCTCCAAACGCAGTGGTCTTTAAATTATCAGCTAATAATGAAAAAACACTTGCTGAGTGGAACGCTTTTCTGGATGTGAAAATTAGTGAACTTAAAAAGAGTTAGAATTAAAGTGACCGGCATAGTTCAGGGCGTAGGTTTTCGTCCTACAACGTATAAGTACGCCCATGAATATGGAGTTACAGGTTATGTTGTTAATACCAGTCAGGGCGTTACTATAGAAGCTGAAGCAGAAGATAATGTCCTGAATGATTTTATTAATAGACTATTCACTTATCCTCCAAGGATGTCAAAAGTAACAGGATCTAATATCCAAGAGATCCCTGTAAAAAACGAAACGGAATTTTTGATATTAAGAAGCGAGCCAGAGGGTGAAAAGGTAACGGATATATCGCCAGATATAGCTGTATGCGACGATTGCGTTAAGGATATTCTTGATAAGACAAATAGAAGGTATTTATATCCATTCACAAATTGCACGAACTGTGGCCCCAGGTTTACAATTATACAAGATCGTCCGTATGACAGAAGATATACCAGCATGTCTGGGTTTAAAATGTGCACCGACTGTGAGAAAGAATATAACGACCCGTCTAATAGAAGATTTCATGCACAGCCAAACGCATGCCCAAAGTGCGGGCCAAAATTGGGACTTCTTGGAGCTGATGGTGATCCAATTACCGAGACCGTTAAGTTATTAAAGAGCGGTAAGGTGGTCGCTGTGAAAGGGTTGGGCGGTTTTAATATAGCTTGCGACCCTTTTAATAACGAAACTGTATCAAGATTAAGACGGGCAAAGAAGAGAGGGAATAAACCCTTTGCGCTGATGATGAAAGATATTGGTGTTGTCAGGAAATACTGCGTTGTTTCAGAAAGCGAACAAAAACTTCTTTTATCCATGGCCGCTCCAATTGTTCTACTAAGAAAGAAAGATGACGCTCTTAATAATATATCGCCCGACAATAACTATCTTGGCGTTATGCTTCCTTATACTCCGCTTCATAAATTTATTTTTAGCCACGTTGATGCCTTGATAATGACGTCCGCCAATAAAATAGACGACCCCATAGCCATAAGTGATGCTGAGGTTAATGAACTTATAAAAGATAAAATGGTGGATGTTGCGCTCACAAATGACAGAGATATAGTACATCGCTGTGATGATTCAATTTCTGCGATAGTTAATGGCGACATTCAGATGATACGACGCGCAAGAGGTTTTGTGCCGTCGGTGTTTGAGATCGCGCCCAACGCAGCCGACCACGCCGGTACAATTTCTTTAGGAGCTGAACTTAAGAATACGTTCTCTGTTAGAATTGGCAACAAAATTTATATGTCCCAGCACATAGGTGACATGGACGACATAAGGAACTACGATTATCAAAAAGAGCAAATTAACGATTTTTTAAAACTTTTGAATATTAAAACAAAAAATATTAATATAGATATGCACCCTGGGTACAAAAACTACGACGATAAATATAACAAAATCCAACACCACCACTCCCACGCATTAAGTGTAATGGGGGAACATGGGTTACTTGGCAAAGATGTGCTTTGTGTTATTTGCGACGGAACAGGATATGGAGCAGACGGCAACATATGGGGATTTGAGTTCCTTAAAATAGGTGCTGACTATAAAAAATTCGAAAGACTGTCTCACTTGCAATATTTTCCTTTACCCGGCGGCGAGAAAGCAATTAACGAGGTAGACAGATTGGCGGTTTCCGTTTTAAAAATGTCCGGGCTTAACACCGCGACAAATGTCTCAAAAGAACGTTTTACTCTAATAAGCTCACTTATCGATAGCGGCATAAATTGTCCGCTTACATCATCTTTGGGGCGGCTATTTGACGCAGTCGCTGCTTTGTGCGGAGTAATAAAGAATGTTGAGTATGAGGCGCAGGCGGCAATACTCTTACAAAAGTACGCCGAAGAATTTAAAGGCGTTGTTAAAACACCATATACGGTTACCGCGGGTGACGTAATAGATTTTAAACAAATGATCCGGGAGCTAAATAAGGATATGGAGAACAAAGTTTCGGTCAGCGAAATTGCGTATAAATTCCATGTTTGGGTGGCAGGCTACATCACACAGACCGTAAAGGGATCAAATGGTGAGATAATCGCTCTTTCCGGAGGCTGTTTCCAGAACAAGCTCCTCTCTGAACTAGTGAAACAAGAGCTTAATAAAAACGGGTATACAAAATTATTCTTTAATAATAACGTCCCCATAAACGACGCTGGCGTGTCTTTTGGACAAGCCCTTATTTGAGGTGTTAAGTAATGTGTTTAGCGGTACCGGTAAAGATAATACAAAAGATGGATGAGCAGAATATGCTCGTTGAATCTAATGGCGTGAAGTTCGAAGCGTCGGGGATGCTTCTTAAAGACATTGCTGTTGGCGATTATGTTCTTGTTCACGCGGGATTCGCGATACAGAAGATATCAAAAAAAGACGCAGAGGAATTGATTGAACTTACAAAATAAAAAAATAAATATAATGGAAGTTTGCGGCACTCACACAATGAGTATCGCGCGCCACGGTATTCGCTCAATGCTCCCTGAAGGCGTTAATTTAATAAGTGGGCCGGGTTGCCCTGTGTGCGTTACGTCTTCCAGCGATATAAATAACGCTCTTCGTCTTGCGACCATGGATGATGTCATCATCACGACTTTTGGCGATATGGTAAAGGTTCCTTGTAACGGCGACTCTTTGCAAAATTATAAGAACGTTAAGATGGTCTATAGCCCACTTGACTCGTTTAAAGTGGCTGATGAGAATAAAGGTAAGAACATAGTTTTTATCGGCGTTGGTTTTGAAACAACCGCTCCCCTTATAGCGTCCATAATAAAAAAAGCTGCGGCGGACGGTGTAAAGAACATTTCAGTTCTTTGCATGCATAAAACCGTTCCATCCGCTCTAAAAGTAATATTGGAAGATAAAGATAGTAAAATAGACGGGCTTCTTCTTCCGGGGCACGTTAGTGCTGTAACAGGAAGCAGGTACTTTGATTTTATAAAGAACTATAACGTTCCGTCCGTAATAGCCGGTTTTGAACCTCAACATGTAATGAGGGCGATCTCCATAATAAACGAAAATATAAATAGAGGTGTTGTGGTGAACGATTACACCGGTGTTGTTTCTGAACAGGGTAACACCATAGCAATGGCCGCAATGAACGAAGTTTTTGAGGATGTTGATACTGATTGGCGCGGCATTGGTGTAATAAAAATGTCCGGGCTTAAGATACGCGAAAGATATTCTGAATTTGACGCGGCAAAAAGATTTGAGCTCAAAAATGAAAATATCAAAGACGCCGAAGGATGTTTGTGTGGGAACATACTCATGGGAAAGAACAGCCCAGTTGATTGTAAGTACTATGGAAAACTTTGCACACCCAATAATCCCATTGGTCCGTGCATGGTCTCAAGCGAAGGAACCTGTGCGGCGTATTACAAGTACGTGAGGAAATGATAATAATGGACAAAGTTACACTTAATCTTGGCTCCGGCGGAAGAGAAATGCATAACTTCATCTCAGGCTATATTATAAAAAGACTCTCAAACAGCGTCTTAAATAAATTAGATGACTCGGCGGTGCTTTTAAATCGTCCGGATCTAAGAATAGCGGTCACAACAGACAGCTATGTTGTGTCGCCCTTGTTTTTCCCGGGTGGAGATATAGGAAAACTGTGTATATGCGGAACAGTGAACGATCTTTCAACCAGCGGCGCCAAACCGTATGCGATAACGTTGTCGTTCATTCTGGAAGAAGGAACTCCGCTCGAGATCCTAAAGAAAATTATAGATTCAATAGCAAAGACCGCAAAGCAGGCTGATGTTAAAATAGTAACGGGCGACACCAAGGTCGTTGAAAAAGGAAAATGCGACGGTGTTTACATAAACACCTGCGGCATTGGTTTTATAAAAAAAGGCATTAACCTCTCAACTCATAACGCAAAACAAGGGGACGTTGTTCTTGTTACTCGCTCAATAGGTAATCACGAGGCTACGTTATTAAAGTATAGAGGTGTTATAAAATTCGACGCTGAGATAAAAAGCGATGTTGCTCCTTTAAATAAGAAGGTAGAAGAACTTCTGTCCCTGACAAAAAACATCCATGTAATTAAAGACCCGACCCGAGGTGGCACAGCCTCTGCTTTATATGAGATATGTGAGCACTCAAAATGCGGGATTCGGCTTTTTGAAAAGAATATCCCGGTAGATAAGAACGTAAAAGCTCTCTGCGCGCTCATAGGATATGACCCTCTATATCTTGCCAACGAGGGTTGTTACATAGTTGTGTGCCCAAAAGGCTCCGAAAAATATGTCAAAAAAGTTTTTGGCGCGCATGCGGTCGTAATAGGCGAGGTTATTTCATCCAAAAAGGCCGAACTTACGGTGGAAACCAAGATCGGGGGTATTAGAAAACTAGGGATGCTGGAGACTATGCAGCTCCCAAGAATATGCTGACAACGCAAAGAAGACCTTGTAAAATCCTAAGCCTGAATTGGTAGAACGATGAGAAAAATTGTTATTACAGTACTCGCTCTTTTTATTTTTAGCGCTGAACTTTGTTCAGAGGAAAGTGTTTGTGTGCGCGCTATGGCCGGGAATAAAAAATTGGGTTTTATAGATGAAGACGGGGATTTTGTTGTAAGCGAAAAATACAGCGATGCCCGTCCGTTCCGCGAAGGTCTTGCCGGTGTTTACATCGACGGTCAGTGGGGCTTCATAGATCCAAGAGGACATTACGTTATAAAACCACAGTTTGAATTTATCTCCGATTTTAGCGAAGGTCTTGCCGCTGTACAGGTGGACGGTTTGTGGGGATATGTGGATATAAAAGGTACGTTCGTAATAGAACCAAAATACGATTACGCTAGAGCTTTCTCCGAAGGGCTTGCAAGGGTGCAGGTCGATAAAAAATGGGGATATATAAACATGAGCGGCGAGTACATTGTTGAACCAATGTTCACGTCGTCGGACGATTTTTTGAACGGTATCGCCAGGGTAAAGGTTAAAAGGAAATATGGTTTCATAGATAAGACAGGCTCTTACATCGTTACACCTAAATATCTTGGCGCGGGAGAATTCTCCGACGGACTTGCCAGAGTGAAAGTAAAACGTAAAAGTTGGGGTTATATAAACACCGACGGAAAAATGGTGATATCAGCAAGATTCGGTTATACGAATGATTTTGTTGACGGACTTGCTAGAGTAAAAAGCGGCGGACTTATGGGTTTTATAGATAAGAAGTGTAACTTCGTTATAAGGCCGCAATTCGGCGAAGTTCACGATTTTGTCGAGGATATATCGATGGTCCGCTCCAGGGGGAAATGGGGTTATATAAACAGGGAAGGGAAAATTATTATAGAACCGCAGTATGATTGGGCGTGGAACTTCAGCGGCGGTATTGCCGCCGTGGATATAAAAGGCAAATGGGGTTTTATAGATGTTGAAGGGAAATATATTGTTGAACCAAAATTCGACGCGATAAACGATTTCAGCCATGGATTAGCGGCTGTGGAAGAGAACGGAAAATGGGGTTTTATAGACAGGACCGGCGACTACGTTGTTAAACCAAAATTCCTGAGGGTTTCGTCTTTTGAAAAATGTTTCTCGAATTAATTTAGAGGGTAGCTGTGAAAAAGATCCTTCTCGTCTTTGTTTTTATGTTAACGATCCCTATTTTTTCGCAAGATAAAGCGCCAACAAAAAGTGGTGAGGATCTAAGCGACCGTATCAGTAAACACAATGACTTCTACGCGATATTCGGCGCCCCTAACACAAAGTTCCAGATCAGTTTGAAATATAAAATAAGCAGTTATATCGATTTATATTTTGGCTACACTCAGATTATGTTTTGGGAGCTTGGGCAGACTTCCATGCCGTTCAGCGATATAAATTTTAATCCGGATCTTTTCTACAGGCTGAAATTTTCCGAGGATACGTTTATAAAGGCAATAGATCTTGGGATATTCGAACATAAATCGGACGGAAAGGCCGGTGCAGATTCCCGCGCGTGGAGCGGAAGTTATGTAAAGCTCTATACCATTGTTAAATTCTATCAATGGAGCTTTAACTGGGATACAAAAGTAAAATGGTTCTACGGCGGCTCATTCGACGACAATAACAGAGATTACAGGGAATACTCCGGATGGTGGGACATGCGCTTCTCTCTCATAAATTATTTTGAGCCCGAGAAGTTCATAGACAGGATCGTAATGTATTTCGCGTTCTTTTCAGGCGGTTCTTATTCTCAATGTATAGCAAAGGGCGGACAGGAGATAGGGCTTGGCATGAGGCTAGGCTGGGGGACTTTTAATCCAATGATGTTCTTTCAGGTCTATAATGGTTACAATGAGTCGCTGTTAAGATATAACCAGAGATATACGGCATATAGGATCGGTATAGCGTTTTGAAAGAGGTTGGCTAGCGCACTGTTGTGATATAATTTAAGAGGGAGGATCATATGATAATAAAACTTTTGTCGTCTTGCTGTCTTGCAGCGATAATTTCCGGGTGCGCGACAACGTCGTCTATGAGAACCGCGGCTACTTCTGAGTTGGCAACCGAGCCTGGAATAGTTCTAGAGTTGGGATATCAGCCTGCTTACGCACCTGTTGGTTCTCCGGACTATCCGGCTGTTTTTCCCACAAAAGCGATCAACGTTAAAATATATAAGGACGTTGATGAAACTCTTGCCGCCTACAAGACCTTTGACTTTGATTACACCAACAAGGCCAATCCGCTTCTTGAAAAAGAATTATTTCATCAGTTGGAGCAAATATTGCAAGAAAATGGGATGAGACGAGCTAAAGAGGATCCACAAATACTTATCAGTATGGATTTTTTTATCGGCAAGAAGGAACAATACACACCGCCGACCACGATTACTAGCACACAGCTTCAGACCGTATGGAATACCGGCATGATCGGTTGGGATATGATGGGGTACTCTTCACAGGTGCCTGTAACCAGTTCCACGACAACGCCCGGCTATACTACGATCAGTTATTACACCAATATTCGACTTAATTTCCTAAATCGCGCCAAACTTATGGAAAATAAAAAAATAAAGACTCCTCCGCTCCTCTGGATAGGTGAAGCTGATAATGAAGGAACTAATTCAGACATCCGTGATGTTGCGCCGTCGATGTTTGGCGAGCTCGCTGGGGAGTTCCCTGATCAAGTCAACAAAGCTCCAACACGGTACGTACGTTATTTTCGTTATGGCGGATTGGGACTCGGGTTCGATCCTGAAGACTGGCGCGTTGTGAGTTATGTAGAACCGTCTTCGATAGCTGACAAACAAGGAATAAAACCTGGGGATGTGATCCTAAAAATTCATGGGAAAGATACTCGCCATTGGACTACGTACTCGTTTATGGGTACGTTTGATTATGACGTGTATCGAGCGAATGATCCTTACTTCCTACATATCTTGTCCAACCATGGCGACGAAGAAGTGAAACTAGTGATCAAATCGGCTGAAACAAAAAAGAGAATAAGACTCCGTGTGACACCTAACAGCGAGGCACGTTATATACATGTTAATTCGAGCGGTATTCCTATAATTTAGATCCGCTTTCGCTGGCGAAGTGTTTATTGGTTCATTAAATATTCTTGCAGAGGGGCTTCCCATTTTTCACATACTTTTATTGGGATGATCTGGTCGCAAGTTGTTTCTTCCCACTCACGACATGAGTAAATACCTATCTGACGCGCACCGTCTTCCCAATCTATCCTTTCCTGCACATAATTTACACAAGTTCTTTCTTTTTCAAGTTTAATGTAGATCTTTTTTGTGTCATCAACGTATATGCCGTATGTTTCTTCTGTTGGAACTTCAGCATTCTCGTATAGATCTGTGTTTCCTGGATAGGTGCTGACCTTGGGGTCTCCTTTCCAACTTATTTTATTCTTTAGAACGTATGAGTTCCGGTTTTGAGATAAATCTGAGTAAGCTTGCCCCTCATCTCCGGCGAAACAATAACCTCCACTTAATACGTCACTTATAAACACGGCGGCAGAAATTGTTTTGGCTCCTTTATATGTGACGACCTGCCCGTTGTTGTTAAAAGACAACAAACCCCAAAAAGGAGTTTTCTTCTCTTGAGAGTACAAGCTTAGGCCTACAAGAAAGCACAAGGTGGCAATTAATAGTTTTTTCACAGGACCTCCTGATTCAAAGTCCGTTACTGTATACATTAACTGTGAAAAAAATACAACAACTAGAATGCGGGTGATGCTGAAATACTTTGCCCCGTCATATGTGCATTTGATCTGAGGCTTGACGAGTAATAGAGCTTTTTGGCTGGGAGACCAGGACTTGAACCTAGATTGACGGAGTCAGAGTCCGCTGTCCTACCATTAGACGATCTCCCAAACCATAAAAAACCGAATCTTTCTTGTCGAAAGATCCGGTTTTTGTTTGATTGATTAGATCAGTTACTTTTTTTCTGGAGTCTGTTCTGGAGCAGGAGCTGTTGTAGCAGCTGGATCTGCTGGAGGAACTTCTTCAGTTGCTTTCTTTGTGCAAGCAGCCATTGTAAGAGCAAAAGCAGAAACGATAACTAAACTTAATACTTTCTTCATAATGACACCTTCCTTTTTATTTTTATGCAGCCTTAGCGCATTTTTCAATATAGTATTAGCACCATAAAACACAGGGTCAACACTTTTCTTACAGGGGTTTAGCGGGGATGTCAAAGAACAGGGGTTATATAAGTAGGAACGTCCTTATGACGGGATTTACGTCGCTGTTTACAGACGTTTCCTCGGAAATGTTGTACCCACTGATACAGGCATTTGTTAGGGCTATTACCGTCTCGGTCGGCCCTGTCCTTGGAATAATGGAGGGGGTTGCCGAAAGTCTGGCGAGTCTTCTTAAGGTGTTCTCGGGATATTATTCGGATGTTTTAAAAAAGAGAAAGTTTTTTACCATATTTGGGTATTCTTTATCGTCGCTGTCAAAGGTTTTGTTTTTTATACCGAGTATAGCGTCGATATTTTTTGTGAGGTTTTTTGATAAAGTCGGCAAAGGTATTCGAACCGCCCCACGCGATGCCCTGATATCCGAGTCCGTCCCAAGAACCTTGTTGGGCAAGGCTTTTGGGTTCCAGAGGGCCATGGATTTTACGGGAGCCTTTATGGGCTCAGCGGTTCTTTACATTCTTATTAAGTATTCTTTTCCTTACTTGAACGATGTCGTCTACGGGAAAGGGGTTGTTTCGCCAAAAGCGTTCTATCCGATTTTTATTATAGCGATCATATCGACAGTTATCGGAGTTGTATTTTTATTTTTCACAAAAGATGAGAAAGTGAAAGAAGCGGATGTAAAAAAAGAGATATTAAAACCAACTCTTAATTTTAGAAAATATAGCAAAAATCTTCAGATATTCTTTTTAGCAGAGTTTGTTTTTACGCTTGGGAATTCATCCAATCAGTTTTTGTTATTACAAAGCAGCAGTCTTATCGGCGGGCTGTCAAAAGTTATTCTGATGTATATGTTATTTAATTTTGTATCGGCTATATTTTCTACTTTCTTTGGCGGGCTGTCAGACAAGAAGGGAAGAAAAAGACTTATGGTGTTTGGGTACCTTTTATATGCGGTTGTATATTTGTCTTTTGGTTTTATAACGCCCGATAGAAGTTATTTGTTATGGTTGTGCTGGCCATTATATGGATTATATAACGCCATGACGAAAGGAGTTGAAAAAGCTTTTGTTGCAGAAACAGCACCTGAACACTCAAAGGGAACCGCGCTTGGATTTTATAACACGATAGTTGGCATAGGGCTTCTGCCTGCGAGCGTAATTGCAGGTTTTTTATTCGTTCTATCTCCGTGTCTTGTATTCATATTCGGCGGTGTTATGGCGCTCACGGCTTCTATAATGATATGGCGGCTAGTCGATTAGTTTTATCAGTTCTTTAAAATATTTTGGCATCTCGTGTCTCGGATACCATGCAAGCGCGAATTCTATCTTTGAATATTTTCCGGGCATTATTTCTACGAGCTGTTTATTCTTTATATAAGGTTCTACAAATCTTTTTGACAGCACCGAATAACCGTGTCCGTTTATAAGAAGAGAAACAAGAGCGTCGGTGTTATTAACGTAGTGTCCTTCTTTTTTTGCAAGAGTGGTAAGGCCGTATTTTTTTAAGAACAAAAGGGTGAATTTATCGCCGTAGTTAAAATCCACAAGCCGTTCTGTCTTTAATATGTCTTTAACGTCCTTTGTTTTAAAACGTGGCGCCGCGACCATTACATATATTTCAGGTTCCAGCATTTTTGAATCCAGCTCGTTTGGCACTTCAAGCGGCGATAGAACGGCGAACTGACACTCCCCCGATTTTAGGTATCGCACAGGCGATTCATCGTCGGTGATATGATATGTGAACGTGATGTCCTTGTATCTATCTAAGAGTTTTGTTGAACCCGGTATTACTCTCGACCGCATTATGCTTGAAGACCCCACGATCTCAATATGGATGTTCTTTTGGTGAGTATCCCCTTTGATAAGAGAAAGTGTCTCGCCCTCTATATCCAAGACCTTCTGACAATAAACATAAAGCGCTTTTCCTTCTTCCGTGGGCGACATCCCTTTTCTTGATCTTGTGAATAGCGTTGTGCCTATTTTTCTTTCAAGGCCCCTTATCCTTTGTGTTACGGCGGTCTGCGTCAGACCGATCTGGCGTGCCGCGCCGTGTACAGTGCTTTTCTTCACTATAGCGACGAAGGCTTGCAGCTCTGGAGATAGTAAACTCATTTAAATTCATCAATACATTATAACAATGAATTACACAATATGTTTTTTCCCAGCATTAATGGCCCTTAGAAATAAAACTAGGAGGAGAAATTAAAATGAAGATCTTTTTGTTGGCATCGTTGGTTTGGGTCTCTGGGAACATTTTTGCTACGGTAGGAGCAGCGCAACAGGATGGTGCGTCCTGGTGCTCTAAGATCACTTACTACTATTCGGATGTAGCATATGTGGATCTTGATAGGGAAACGGCAAAGAACGTCTGTGACTTTTGTTCCGGTTCTGAACTCGGTAACTACCAGGAAGATTGTTCCAGGATCACTTGTATAAGTGGGGCTGTTTGGATCATTGGTGAGGATAACGTAAGTTTGATCAGGAAAAACTGTGAAAAGGTCCTTGCCGCCACAAATTCAGATAGTGAGGACTCTTTTTGGTACAGTTTTACTAAGGCGTTGGGCAACGTAAGGCTGGACAGACATCGCT
>JAZDEK010000203.1:0-3541 GCA_043808895.1 Pseudomonadota bacterium | reverse complement strand
TGCTCTTTTGCCTTCTTTTTGAACTATCCGGAAATTCCGGATAGTTGAACTGGGATTAAGTTCATTTTCTTTATAGATGTGTTTAATATGCTCATTAATTGTTCTGATATCTTTTTGAAAAAGCTCAGCGATTAATCTCTGGCTAAGCCAGACGGTACCGCCTTCAAGTCTAACGTCTATATGCGTTACACCATCTTCTGTCTGATATAAAAGAATATTAGAAACTGTTTTCTGAATTTCATGTTTTGGCATCTTTCTACCACCTCAGTCGTCGATTCTACCTGTTTAATAAAACGATTTGAAGAGGATATTCGAGTGTACGCACACAAACGCACACAAAAGACAATGACGAGCTGGATTATTTAATGATTTCAAGCAGATATAAATTAAAACGGAAGAAAGGGGATTAACTCGCTTGCTTCGCAAGCTCGTTGAAGGGGGATGGTCTCCCTCGCTTACGCTCGGTCGGCGAAATTACCTTGATCTAAAAAACGGTTTAATGACATTAACGTCTATCAATATTCCTATTATGTATTTGTGGATCACGCTTGATACCATCGTTTGGTATGGAATACCCTCTACTTCAGCCCGAGCCCTCAGGGCATTTAATTCCTCGGAACTTATTCTTATATTCAAAAACTTATCTTTTCTACCTCGTGTAATGGTAGCGTTAGCATACTTTATATGCTTTTTCTTTTCACCATTAGAAACACTAGACCAAGATTTAGCACTATCTTCTATGGCCTTAAGCAAAGCCTTTTCCTCTTTACCCAGCTTTAATGTCTTTTTACTCATTTTCTCTTTCCTCCTAAATATCTCTTGGTCAGTTTCCTAGTTGGTATTATTGTCTTTAAAAATATCTCACTTTTTGTTTCTACAAACGGAACAACGTAAACATAACTACTAATGTTCATCACATAAACTTTCTGATGACGATATTTACCTTTCCCAACAATAATATCCAGAAGATCACCTTTTGATATCTTCTCTATAACTACATCAAAAGAAACGCTTCGTTCTTTTTGCAGCTTTTCGTTCTTACTTGAATCAAACCTAATGATCTTCACGCCATTATTTATACTACAATGTTATAACAATGTAAATAGAGTATTTTACGGGTTATTTTGATGTTCGTATGGCACAACTTTATGCAGGCACGCCTGATGCGAAACAGAAAGAAGCCGCTCAAAACTTCAAAAACTAACGAAAAAAAAGGGATGGTCTCCCTCGCTTACGCTCGGTCGGCGAAACTTACGCTTATATTATATTCTTATTGAACTCTTGTAAGTTTTCGAACGCCCCGCTACTTCGTAGCAGGGGCTTCTTGTCGCCCTACTCTTTCCGTAAACGAGGCAAGCCCCGTTTACGGAAAGAGGGGGATTCGAACCCCCGGAGGACTTACGCCCTCAACGGTTTTCAAGACCGCCGGTTTCAACCGCTCACCCATCTTTCCATTATCGGTAATACCCCGAAAACATAACCCTAATCAAGTTAATTTTTTGAACTTATACAAAATAATATTTACAACGTACTAGGAATACTGAAAGTCGTTTCTATGTTGTAGAACGTCGATGGTGTCGTCCATCCGCCAGTAGGGAACGAGGTCGCCTGAACAGTCGCCTCAACCCCAGTACAGTCACTGTTCCATGTGGCCACTAAAGTAGAAGCGGGATTACAGAAAGAATTAATGAACGTCGCCATAGTGGTCGGCGCGTATGCACAGCCATCTGAGAATATGGTCGGATCCGTTGAACATATGTTGTTAAGGCTGTAGTTGGCCAAAGAGTTCTGGAAAGTAGTGTCGCTAAGAGTTCTCTTCATCATGTATGTGTTAACTTTAGCCGCGGTATTGTTCCCAACAAAGTTACTATAGACAAGGGCCTCAGTGGCGTCGGTCTCGGTAGTACTGCAAGTATAACCGGCGTGGTCTCCGCCCCAGAACGGATGATAGAGCATAGAATATCCAGTCCACAACCCGGCCGTTTTTGTAACTATGACGCGTACGTTCCTTGGACCGCCCACGTCGTTAGCGTTACATGGGACATCCGACATGGTAACTGTAGCAGTGTAGTTATTCGAATCTGTGTAATTAAAAGTTCCATCAAGATTACCCAGCGCATTGGAGTCGGTCTCTCCCATCGCTGAGAAATCCATCTTGACCGTTATATCGCTGCCAGCGACGTTGATGTAACCTGCCCCCGTACCATTTGCTGTTATCAGCACTGTGTAATGCGTACTGTCAGTCTTTGTGTATTGCACTTGCGTGCCGTTAGGGCCCGCTGCAGTACCTGTAGCGCCGTCCGCGAGCTCACCTAGGCTAGACCCGATATCTTCCATAAATATTTTGGTGTTCGCTATGAATTCCTTCACCATATCCAAATAGAGCCTTATGAGCTTTGGTTGACAAGCACCCACACTTGCAGCACCGTAAGTTGATTCAAACTCAGTACAGGGATTTTCCGTAGGAGCTGTGTTTATGTTGACAGAGCTTGAGTTCGTGCTCGTATAAGCAAGTGAAGCGGGTATTATGTCCGTTCCAACATTGCCTACGATGGTTGCAGTCCCCGTCAAGCTGTTGGACGAAGAACAGCTCGCCAGCAAAAGGATCGACCCTGTCAGAACAAAGAGCAATTTCTTCATAGGACACCTCCAAAAGTGTTTTAATTTATTATAGACTTGGTTAGTTCCTTCTTCAAGGCCATAAATGCCTTAGCCCTGTGGCTCATTTGATTTTTTATATCTGGCGTGAGTTCCGCCATGGTCTTTCCGTTAGATCCATCAACTATAAATATAGGATCGTATCCAAATCCGTTCTTACCACGAGGCTCAAAAGCTATCTTTCCCTCACACTCACCCTCTGTAAAAATATTCTCTTTCGTTTTCGGGTCATATAAACACGCGACACATTTAAATCTGGCACCACGTTCCTTATCTTCCGCGTCTTTCATATTATTTAGGAGTTTTTGCACTAACATGCTGTCTTCGGCACCAATACCTGCGTAACGCGCGCTGTTTATTCCTGGCGCACCATTCAGAAAATCAACCTCCAGCCCCGAATCGTCAGCAATAGCAATAAGGCCTGATGCGTCACCGTAAGCTTTTGCTTTTATAAGAGCGTTGTCCTTAAATGTAGCGCCGTTCTCTACCACGTTAACGCTGCCGCGAGCAACATCGGACAGAGATAATAATTTTATCCCGTCAAGCTCTCCAAGTATTTTCTGTATCTCAGCGAATTTTCCTTTATTTGATGTAGCGATAAGGACGCTAGGCATATTTCTTTCCATTCCTCTCAAGCCACTTTTGTATAGCGGCGTTCTGGTGTTTAATTATTTCACCGACTGTTTTTTCTCCGAGCGCTGTCATTAGATCAAGTTGTTGTTTAGAGAAAGTCCCACCTTCCGCGGTTCCCTGCACTTCCACAAGATTTTTAGACGCTGTCATCACAAGATTCATGTCAACATGGGCGGCGGAGTCCTCAACATAATTTAGATCAGCAATAGGCTCATTATCCATAAGCCCGATACTCATAGCGCACACATTT
>JAZDEK010000202.1:0-18724 GCA_043808895.1 Pseudomonadota bacterium | reverse complement strand
AACAAAGTTTTTAACTCTATGAACGGGGTTGAAAACGTCTTAATGAAGGCTCTCTTTAATATGGAATCTGACCATGCAAAAATAAGGTCATTAACTGGCTTCGACTGGGTGGTTAATTTATCTTTGACTGCGAATTAGTATTAACGTAGACCAGCTCTTTTATAGGCTCAAGCCACCCATTAATAGCCGCCTCGATCATTTCTCTGTACTGTGGTTCTTGTGCTTTGTGTACAGCCAGCTCTTCTTGCGACCATTTATCCTCATATATTATGCTGTACGGTATCTCCTGATCATTAACGACCTGATATGTAAGCCAGTTGGTCTCGGTATAGCTTTTTATCCATTTAAGATGGCCATAAGAATACGCGTTGTTCACGCACAGGATAGCAGCCAGAAGTATTAAATAATGTTTCATGATATTGCGACCTAGAATATATTAGTTATACCGAAAAGTCAACTAAATAATACTAGTGCCACTGCGGGATATCCGTCGGTTTCCCCTCGGCGTCCGTACAGGAAAGAGTGCCTCTATCTATCTTTTGGTCCAAGATGTTTACGTCGATATTTAATTTTTTATTGGCCTTTGGCTGACCCATACAGACCATCATTCCGTTGCCAATATCCTTGATCTCTGCTTCATCTTCAGATGCGTCGGACGTTATAACTATATACAGAGCCTTATTCACACACCCCAAACAGAACGATGGATGATTTTGTACGCAGTTGATCATTTCAAAAGCCAAACCGCAGTTAAGGTCTTTTTTTTCCTTGCCTTGGATCGTCGTGTAACTTAACAATCGGCCTTTTTCAGCGGTAACCATACTGACCTTTTTCACATATATCCTTGAGCCGTCTTTTTTGGACATAAGGTAGCAGTTCGCGGCTGCGTAAATATTTGACGAGAGGAACAATAAAAGAGCCGAGCATAAACAAACAGACCTTAAATTCATTCCGCCCTCCTGATGTTTTATATCACTAGAGCTACGCGCCTTACAAGATTTAATTCAAGAGGTTCGTTACAATGAACTTTACTTTAATCGGCTCACTGTTCTTCTTTATTGTATCGTTATTACATCTGGCGAGATCGATCTTTGGAGTACAGGTCACTATGAACGAGTATCTTGTGCCACTTTGGTTAAGCGCGTTCGGGTTCCTGGTCCCTCTTTTTCTCTCCATAATCAAGCCGCTTTGTGCCGACAGCTAGATGAGCGTTTTATAATTCAGGCCAATTGCCTTTGACAGGATTTTTGAGATCTTCAGCCCTATGGGCCTACGCCCGTTCTCCATTGCTGACAAGTTTGATCTTGGAATGCCTGTGAGCTTAGATAATTCGTCCAGCGTAAGCAGCATTCTCATCCTCTGTTCTTTTAAAAGAACATGCGGTTTTACCGGATCGTTCAGATATTCTCTTTTGGATCCGGTTTTTTTGCTGAACGTCCGCGTCAAAATTTCCAACACGGCATCTGGGCTATACTGCCAAGACGGATATCTTTCCAATACCTCATTGAGCTCATACAAAAGTCTTTTCTGCGTATTATTGTCCATGAACGATGTATGCCGTTTTTTCATGTCACTCTCCTTTTTATCCCTGCTTGTAAAGGCAGGGACTTCATAATCATGTTTTTCAAAGTTATCATAAATGATAACATCAGTAAAGAGCAGCCGTTAAAACCCTTAATGGCAGAGGCTTTCATACCGACAAAATCTATCATGTTATCAAAAATGATAACTTTGTAAAACTGTAAAATAACACTGTACATCGAGAATATGGTCGAGAAACTGACGAAAGTAGGCAAATTCGTATAAACCACTCCGATTTCACAGGCACAGGGGGCGTATTAGAAAATCAGTAATTCATCCTATTTTTTCCTCAGTGTGCTCTTTACCAATGATCTTAAACTTATTTGATAGGACACGTTACAGTTATGAAATCACTATAAAAATATGTACATAGATTGTTTTTAGCGTTAACACCAATAAGCCGCGCTATCGCTGTATCGTCAGAGAATGTAATAGTCATGGGACATGTTGTTTTATTGAATACATCCTGTCCAAAGGGTTTTACGGTGACTTCCCTGTAGGCGTCGTCCTTATTGTAACCACATCTATCCTTCATAGCGTTTACAGATAGTGCACAGAAAATGAGACCAAAAATGATTAAAAATCTTATGATGTTCATAACTACCTCCTTCTGTTTTTTTATTAAGCCTTAGTCGTCATATACCATATGGTTGTTATGGTTGTCATTCTATTTTTTCCTCAGTGTGCTCTTTGCCGTCGTAGGTCAATATTGTCTTGGCGCCTTGGACCACAGTGCTTACGTTAACTGTGCGCTTCCATATTTTGAACACATTCTCAAGAACACGTTTGGATTCGGATATCTTAAGGTCATAGCCCTCGTGCCTGTGGACCATTAAAAGTTCACTTCTGTTCTTAAAGTTAGCGTCCTCTACATATATAAATGGTTGGCCAAAGCTGGTGAGCGAAAATAAAAGTTTGTCCTTAACTTTCTTGAACTCACGGCTTGCGATTTCCCACTGGCCGCTTCGCTGGTTTGCCTCGAACGTGAATAATTTAAATTTCTCGGCGAAATCTATCGTTAGGAACGCGTCTATGAACGTCACGTCGTTATAAAGCTTTCTTACTTCAAATATTTTTTGCCTTCCGAGTCTCAGTTTTTTGTCCCAGTTATCTTTCTGCCTGTAATCATCGCACTCGTCCCAATCTTTTCCGAACATTCCCCTATTCCAGCGTTCCTCTATATCCCTAAATAATTCCAAGCCCAATTTATACGGATTTAAAGTCCCCGGCCTCATGAACACAGTACCGCTGTGATGGTCGGCAAAATCCACGACCTCGGAATCCTTTAACGATTTCTCCGTCATAATTCTTGAGTGCCAATAACTTGCCCAACCCTCGTTCATTATTTTTGTCTGACCCTGAGGAGAAAAATAATAAGACTCTTCTCTTATTATAGAGAGAATGTCGCGCTGCCAGTTTTCCAGCGGCGCGTACTCCTGAAGGAACAACAAACAATCTTTCTGGGTGAGAGCTGGAAATCTTTTGCTCTTTTCTTTTTGTTTCGCCATTTTTTCTTTCTGTTGCTTTATAAAATCCTCGGGGTTTATGTATTTGTCCATATAACCCTTTTCACTTTGTATCTTATGTACCTTTACGTCTTCTGCCACCTCTTCGCCTTTCTGTTTATAAGCATAGTCGACCTTTGTGGCGTAATAATCTATAAGGTTCTCTATAGAAAGGCAGATATCTATAAAATCCTCTACAGGAGTAATGCCATATTTATCCATGTAGTTCCTGACCCTGGTTGAGTGATTGGCCATGTCGTCCATCATTTTTCTGTTTGAGCTTTCAAAATACATATTATTCTTGAAAAAGTCACAGTGAGCGAACACATGCGCCATAACAAGTTTTTGATCTACCATTCCGTTCGAGCGCATAAGATACGCGTAACAAGGATCGTTATTTATTACCATCTCGTAAATTTTATGCAGGCCGAATTGGTGGCTTTTTGATAACCTGTCGTACTCCATACCGAAGCGCCAATGAGGATACCTTGTTGGAAAACCTCCCAGCGAGGCTATCTCGTTTATCTGTTTATAGTCTATGACCTCGAACATGGTCTCAAAAAAATCCAGCCCATAACCTTTAGCATAAGCCTCTATATCTTTTTTCGCCTTCTGGAGTTCAGGTGTAAGTTCTGTGCCGAATAACATTATTTACCCTTCCCTAAAAAATCTTTTATAGAACCAAGAATTGCATCTTTATTCTCTATCGTCGAAAGAATGAGTTTTTCGTCCTCGGGAAAACTGTCCTTAAGGTCTTTTATGAATTGCCCCGAGCCGTAACGGCTAACCACTTGTCCATAACAGAATACATTGGATTTTGGGATAAGTTCGTTCCTTAAAAGATCCACACAAACTTTAGTGTCTTCCGTAGACCAGTTATCACCATCCGAGAAATGGAAAGGATAGATATTCCATTCAAGCGGAGAGAACTCACGGTCTATTATTATGTTGCACAATTTATACGCCGATGAGATCAAAGTTCCGCCGCTTTCTTTTGTGCGGAAGAACGTGTCCCTGTCCACCACTCTTGCCGCGGCGTCGTGGACTATATACAAGGTAACAATATCCCTGTACTGACTTCTAAGCCAAGTGTCTATCCAAAAAGATTCTGTGCGCACAATATCTTTTTGTTCGTCGCCCATGCTGCCCGAAACGTCCATCATATAAATTATGACCGCGTTATTACGAGGCTGAACAATGTCCTTCCAGCCGCGATATCTAAAATCTTTTTTTATTGGGATAACTATCGGGTCATTAGGATCGTAATCGCCGGAACTTATCTGCCGTTTTAACGCCTCTTTGTATGTTCTCTTAAAATGAATAAGGGATTTTGGGCCGACAAGATGCACTCCTCTATACACGCGCTTAAGGTCTTCTATTTTATTTGAGCCCCTTGGCTCAATGTTCGGGAGTTCAAGTTCCTCGCCGAGCATTTTTGCGAGCTCCTCAAAACTTATCTCTATCTCTAGTTCGTGTTCACCGGGTTGATTTCCGGCTTCGCCACCTGCGTCCTCTGGATCTTGCGCCGGTCCGAGTGGAGTGCCAACCTCGCCGTCGCCCGAGCTTACGCCTCCGGTCTCCGGGAGCCCGTACCTGAATCTTGGCAGATCTATTCTTGGAACAGGAATACTAACGTAATGTTTCCCTATTCTCCCTATCATCTCGCCTTGCGTGATGTAGTGCTTAAGGTTCTGCTTTATTTTTCCTCTGACGATATCCCTGAACCTTGCGTGGTCTCTTTCTATTTTTGAAACCATAGTCCCTACTTAGTTTTCTTTTCTTACATCGCCACGCGCAAATATGGATGCGACAAAATTCAGAACATCGGCGGAGCAGATCTCGCAGTAGCCATAGTTCTTTATCAGCCTTGATTTAACTATGTCTATTTTTTCCTGCGTCTCTTTGTCTATCACCCTTGTCACCAGCGACGTTAACTTTATTGTGTCCTTTTGGTCTTCGAACAGTTTAAGTTCCAGCGCCCTGTACAAACGTTCGTTGGTCTTGTAATCGAACTGTTTCCCATCCAAAGAGAGTGCGGCAATGTAGTTCATCACCTCTTTTCTAAAATCATCCTTACGGCTTTCCGGTATGTCTATTTTCTCCTCAATGGAGCGCATCAATCTTTCATCAGGCTCTTCGTTCTCGCCGGTATATTTGTTGCGCACTTTTTCTTTTCTTGTGAAAGCCTTGACGTTATCTATATAATTCGCACACATTCTCGCGATAGCGTCGTCGTCGGCAGATATCGCGCGCTGCACTTCGTTCTTTACAACCTCTTCGTATTCCTGTTTTACCATTGCCAGGAGTTCAAGATAGTACTTCTTTTTGTCCTCTGAATCTATAAGGCTGTGGTGTTTTAATCCGCCCTCAAGTTCGTTCATTACCATGAACGGATTTACGCAGCCCACATCGCCGTATATTTCAGAGACCAGCGCGTTACTTATTTTATCCTGAATATATCTAGGCGATATACCCTCAAGCCCCTCGCGCCTTGAATCCTTTCTGAGTTCTTTTACATCGTCCTCTGTAAAGCCTGTGAACATTTTGCCGTCGTAGAGTTTGAGTTTTTGCAGCAGAGAGATGTTGGCTTTCTTAGGCGGATCCAGTCTTGTTAGTATCGCCCACATTGCCGCCATTTCTACAGTATGAGGAGCGATGTGTTTTCCGCGAACCGAGTTCTCGTTAAAATCTTTTTTATAGATCTTTATCTCTTCAGAAAGCTTTGTAACATACGGCATATCAACTTTGAGCGTCCTGTCCCTTAATGCTTCCATATACTCATTGCTCTGGAGTTTTTTGTACTCAGGCTCGTTGGTGTGTCCGAGTATCACAAGATCGATATCCGTTTGTGAGAATTTTTTTGGTTTAACTTTATGTTCCTGACTCGCGCCCAATAGGTCATATAGGAACGCGACATCAAGCTTTAATATCTCGACGAATTCAACTATGCCGCGGTTAGCGATGTTAAATTCACCGTCAAAGTTGAACGCCCTTGGGTCGGAATCGCTCCCGAATATCGCGATCTTTCTGTAGTTAACGTCGCCCGTGAGCTCTGTTGAGTCCTGGTTCTTCTCGTCTTTGGGTTGAAAAGTTCCAATACCTATCCTATCCTTTTCAGACAGTACCAACCTGGTTATTACGACGTGTTCAATTACTTTTGTCCAATCGCCGTTATACCTCTTCATCAAATTATTAAATATGTATCTGCAACTTGGACAGAGATCCCCGACTATGTTCACTTTGTTATCGGATTTTTTGCCCTTGTTTATCTCTAAAAGGAATTTTGGCCTCAAGTCTTCCGGAATAAGTTTTAGGGGATCTTCATGTATAGGACACTTAAGATATCTTTCTCCGCCCAAGAGGTTGTTCTGTCCGGTAGGCGGATTTGCGTCTATCCATTTAAAAGAATACATGGCGCCAACATCTAATTTGGAATATTTTTCAAGCCCTTCTTTAAGAAGTCGGGCGACCGTACTTTTCGCGGAACCTACGGGCCCGTGCAGAAGCAGTACTCTTTTTTCCGGGCCATATCCTTTTGCTGCGGCTTTAAATATATCGACCAATTTCATCAACGGCAGTTCAAGACCGTAGACAGCGTCCACACCGTTATGATCCTCATCTTTAAAAAAGTTGTATCTTGTTATGGTCTTTTTTGAATCAACAAATTCCTCGAAACCGTAGGAAGCTATCATGTCGTATATTCTTTGGAACGCGTTCCTTGCGACCTCGGGTTTTTTTGTCACAACATCAATGTAGTCCTGAAAACCGCCTTCCCAGCTAAACTCCTTGTACTCATCCATGTTCTGATTTTCTTTAACAAATGAAGTTATATCAAAACGTGCCATATCCCTTCCCCCCTATAGAATAGATATCACGGGTCTGTAACCCGTTATTATACTAACACCTTTCGTCAAAAACACAAAGACAAACACCTTTGTCGTCCATTACGGCGTAGTTTCTACTCTCTCCAAAAAATCCCGTGTTCAGGTAGTATTTCTTTACCCCCCGCACATAGACGTCAAAAAGTTCGGGGATGTGCGTATGAGAAAAGACAACCACATCCGCGTCGGTTTTTTCCAGAAGAGAGACCGCGTAGTCCCTGTAGGGTTTGGCTCTTGCCGGGTTTTTATATCTTCCGGAGTTGAAAGTTCTGCTCAGCATGGAGCATAACTCAGCAAGTTTGTAGAGAATAGGGTCAGGGAGAAGTTTTGTAAGGACACTAAAAGACCTACCCCTCACCACTCTTTTTAAGAACCTGTATTTGTAGTCCGCCGGATCCAGCCCGTCGCCGTGATATATCGTGATCTTTTTCCCGCCGATATCCATAAGATCAATTCTTGGGTCGCTGTGTATAAAATCAAATGCTAAAGGAAGAACAAAATTAAAATCATGATTGCCATATAGATAATGTATAGAAACCCCTTTCTTATGGAGTAACTCAAGTTTCCCAAACAGTTCTGCGTATCTTTTTACGGCATATTTTCCGTCGCCGTACAAAAATTCAAACAGATCCCCAATAATAAAAAGATGAGTGGCGTTGTTTGCATAAATGTAGTCCAGGAATTTTAAGAACGAGCCGTAACGCGGACTTTTGGGGCCGCTTATGTGAGCATCTGATACCAAAAAAGCCTTAATCATAGTGGAAACCGTCCGGCTATAATGCTATCATAAGTGCCGTTATGGGTATATTGCTAATCTCTGCCGTTATATTCTCGTCGTTAAGTTGCAAAATAAATGTGGATATAACTCTGCCGGACAAAGCCAGGGTCGTTGTTATAAGCAAAAAACAGGGGCTGTTAAGAGTGGTAGAAAAACGCGGTACCGATTATGTTACAGCGAACGAATATTTTGTATCCTACGGACAGTCGGACGGTACAAAATCAAAAGATGGCGATAAAAAAACGCCTGAAGGAGTTTACTTTATAGAGAAGATGATCCCAAGAGAGGAACTCCCCGACGATATATACGGAATTATGGCGGCACCGTTGAATTATCCAAACCCAATAGATAGAACGATGAAAAAAACGGGCTCAGGGATATGGCTCCACGGCACAAGCAATATAGAGAATTTGAGCGGAAAGAACGCCACCGCCGGATGCATCATTCTAAAGAACACGGACATCGTTGAGCTTACAAAAATAATGAGACCAATGGTAACACCGGTAGTTATAGCCGAACGATTTAACGATGTAAAATTCAACAGCAGCGAGGTAAAAACACCTGTACTGAACGTGAGCTTAGGGGACATAAAATACCGTGTAACCGCGGGGCTGGAAAAATCATCTAATGTATTGTATGAAAGACTTTGAGCTTAAATTATGGAAAAAGAGAAAATAACAATAGCCGTCTACAAAGGCTTTAAACGTTACAAGGTTTTTAACATGTCTTCCGACACGTTAAAGGCCTTGATCGCGCTTAACTCGCTTTTTGTTATCGGGTGCATTGTTTTCTTTCTAAGCTTTTTATTCCAGTGGGGGAACAATTGGAAGACAGTACAAGAAAACGAATTGTTGAAAAAGGAGCTTCTGCTCTTAAAAAAATAGAGCTTGAGCTTAAAAGTATCGACATCGATAAAGAGATGGACGTTATAAGCGCGTCCTCTCAATTCAGCGGTAATTTTAATTTCGGGAAATATACAAGGATAGAGGGAAAGATCACCGGTAAGATAAATTCATCTGGAGTGCTTGTGGTAACAGAAACAGGCGACGTTAACGCAGAGATAAACGGCAAAAGCATTATTGTCGACGGGAAAGTGAAAGGGAACATAATTGCCGAACGCACCATCGTGATAAAGGAGAACGCTGTAGTGGAAGGCGAACTAAAAGCCCCAAACGTGGTCATCTGCCACGGCGCTGTAATAAACGGTAGCATTTCAATGTTAAAATATTATCCAAAATATAAAGAACTTCTCGACCAAACTAATTAACAGCAATTAAAGCAGGACTAATTTATATTCCTTTTTAGGTTGGGGTTCGGGTATGGGGCCAAAAATTTCCCAATAGTCATCCAGAAATTCAAGATATTCTTCAAAAGTCATTTTTATAAGCGTCATAAAATCACCTTGATAGTAAAGCTTTGACTTCTTCCCACTTATTAAAAAGATCCGCATATTTTTTTATCTTAGCCATATCCATTTTAGTATTGACCGTGCCCAAAGCTTTAATGTCTGATTTATCCTGCAATTCCCTCGAAGGATCATTTGAATAAGCCTGTATTTTGAGTCCAATAATATCCTCAGGTAAAAGGCATTTTATTTTCAGCGCTCCAATTACTACCGCGTTTTGAAGCATCACTTTACTAAGAGGACGGTTAGCAAGCAGTATGTCAAGATACCCTACGCCGTCAAAATGCAATACTTCATCTGTATGTTTGCCAAGATTAAAACCCTCTTTACAGAGAGCTGCAATCGCTGCATCACGGTTCTCGCCTTTTATCAAAAGATCCAGATCCGCGGTGGCACGATTTATCCCAAGGTTAGCCAATGCCACGCCGCCTATAACAGCGTGATCTATCCCCACTAAAGTAAGCGCCCTGTGAGCTTTTTCTATGGTTTGACTGAGCCTCATCTACGACAACATTTAACATTATTTTTATACCTAAACAAGCTAATTAACCCTGTCTGTTAAACGGCTCAATTCATTGTACAGTAAACGGAGCTCGCCCGAAGTAGCCCTTTTGGAGTCTATTATTTTCACGCCGATACGCCTTACGTAGTTCCGTTTATAAACAAGGGCGTTCTTTTGCCACCCGTCTATGTCCAGAAAGATCTGAGGGGTAGGGATATTCATGAACAGCGCCCCGTAGTACCATCTGTTGAATGCGCAATCGTCCATTATTATGGAATTAAAAATATTGAACGCGGGTTCAACGGGGCGTTCATCATCTTTCTCGTTCTTTATATATCGTGTTATCTCATCGACCGTTCTATATATATTTTTAACGCCGGAAAAATTATCAGCCATCACTGTGAGATAAAAATATTTGCCATCCCCCTTAATGCAACATTCCGTGTCCTCGTCCAGGCAGAAGTTCCTGTACACATCAAAAAAGAACGGAAAGAATTTTTTATAATCAGACTCAATAACGAACCCGGCTATGTACAGCCTTAGGAAAGGGTTGAACTCCTCATGCACAAAAAAATCGTTACTGCCGGCGCGTCCGGCAAAAACGGGGCTTTCGTCCTGAAAGTCCATGCCTGCGACGTCGGGCATAGTGCTGCCGGAATAACACAACTCATACATTGGAGGATGGAATTTTCTTTCCGGCGCGAATTCGCTGCTAAAAGACCTAAAAACGGATGAGTGTGCCGGTTTTATATCGCACCAGACAGGTACGGCATCCATGTCTATCTTGTACATTTCGAAACTGTTCCCGCTGCCGCCTTTTTTCACATAAACGATCCTGGAATCCTCCAACATCACAGGAGACTCCCCCCTGTTAACGTCGGTAACAAGAACGTTACAGCCGGACACAAATATCAAAATGAAAAGGACATTCTTCAACCTTTACCCCTCCATTTTTACGAAAACCCTGCACATGTTCTCAGGCGAGAGAGTTCTTGCCGCGCTCTTTATGTCCTCTATTTTAACGGCGTTTATCTTTTCAAGATAATCCGGCACATTAATATAACTTTTCGCCGATATTTCGGCCTTGCCTAGAATATAAACCAGCGTTTCTCTGTCGTTAATGTTACGCAAAAAAGAATCTGTTATTTCTTCCTTGGACCTTGCTAACACTTTCGCGGACGGAGCAGTAAGGACGCGCTTTATCCTGGAGACCACCTGGTCCACAACGTCGTCCGCGTTTGCTTTTGGGTCAAGGCTCAGAACGATCTCCATTACTCCGCCGGAAGACATACAGTCGTTATATACGTTAACAGCACTGCATAATTTATTTATCTCAACATCCTGCTCTATGATCTTTGAGATCACGTCATACACCACACTTTTCTTGGAACCGCATTCCGACGATATAAATCCAAGCCTCACAAGGACGCCGGCATTCCACGATCTGACGAAATTAACGCTGCGTTGTGGAACGTTGAACACAGTTTTATTCTCGTTAGAATATTTCTCAGACATAAAACAAGGTTTGTATTTGCTTATTTTATCCGCCAGCATCGACGGGTTCTTTAAGCCGCTGACAACAAGCACAGCGTTATTAGGGTTCGAGTAACAGGATAAAAATCCATTAAATTCTTTTTTACCGATACTCGCGACATCATCGCTGTTGCCGTAAATACCGGAAGAATAAACGCTCCTATTGGGCGTCATAAAACTTATCAAAGGAAACCTTACGAACTTTTGCCTGTTATCAAGCTCTATCCTGTGTATTATTTTGTTCTTAAAGTTCTGAAATTCAATCTCGTCGTCTTCAGAGGATGCGAACAGCGCCTGCCATAATTTATCGGAACGCTCCTTCAAGAATTCGATAGGAAGATAAAAAATATACGAGATGTAATCCCACGACTCGGTGGTCTTATATCGGAACCCCTCTTTCTTGGCTATTTCGTTTATCCTGGAGGATAAAAATTCACGGCTCAATACAGTAAAGCCTGTTTTATCCATATATTTTAAAGTACTTCCGTTCCTCAGAAAAACAGAGACCACAACGGTTTTATCATCGCTGTGCTCATTAGAATATAAAAGCAGCATCCCGTTCTTAAGGCGTTTCTTGCCAATAGAGACAGCTTCTGTTGATCTTGAGAAGATCGGGTTCAAAAATAAAAAACAAAAAAACAATATTTTAAACATTTAGAGGACTATACTCCGTAAATAAAAGAGAAGCCGAACGTAATGTTCTGTATCCCGCCTCTTCTAAAGTCGTTGGCATATAGGCCAAGATCGAACCTGAAATCCTCGCCGAGATAACCAAAGCCCATTCCGGCTTTCATATCGTTATCTTCGCTGACAGCGTTTATCCTGACCGAAAAAAGCATGGAGAACTCGTCTGACTCAAGCGGAAAAGTTTCAACAGCGGCCACGATGTCGTACTCGGATATATCCACCAGAACATTATTGACCACAATATCGTTGCTGAACCTGTACATATTATCCACCGATATACTAAACGCCGAACGATACGTGTAGCCCAGGCTTCCCACAAATTCCCCAACACCGGCGTTCTCAATAGGATTTCTTATGGAAATTGAGCCGATAAAACCTGAGTGATTAGCGGTTCTTATCCCGGGGCCAAAATCTATTCCAAAATTTATGTCCCAACCGGGAGAAGTTTTGAGGTAGTTATAACCTACGTTAAACCCGATGACCCACCATTTTGAGAATTCATACGCAAACCCAAAATACGTCTGCATCATAGCAACAGAGTTATTGCTGTCGAGATCATGTATCGCCTGAACTATGTGAAAACCCGATTCACCGATGTAGGCGGCAGACAGCGATTTGTAGTTACCAAAGTTCATACCGAAGCCGAACTGTGTTGAGTCAACAAAAGCGGCACCCGCCGGGTTTGTCATTACAGCGTCGTAACCTGTGACGAACGGCCGTCCACCTTCTGACAATGCCAGTACCTTAGCACCATAGGGGGTGACTACCTGAGCGTCTAACATTGACAGGATCAGAGATAGTATAATTATCATTACTACTCACTTTACACCCTGGAACAAACCTTAAGACAGGTGTAAACAAATTATACATAACAAACGCGAAAAAAACATAGCTGTATTTGAGTAGCCACCCCTCAATTAACTATATATTGCCAATAATTCCAGCTAGTTAACTTATTTAACGGCATTTGGCACTCAACTTGCAATTACCCAGGGTAAGAAGGGGGAGACGACAATGGAGAAAAGACCAATTGAATCAACTTTCATCTCGAGAAGACCTTTGACACCCACGTTAGAGGTAACCGAGAGTAACGGAAATAAATTTAACAAGAATATCCTGACCGATTGTGTTGTTGTAGGACGCTCAAAACAAGCGGATGTTTTTCTTGAGGATGACAAACTCTCCAGAAACCACTTCATGATCGTAAAAACAAACGGCAAATTTGAGATAAAAGACCTTAATAGTTCGAACGGACTTGTCGTGAACGGGAGAAAAGTAAGGAACACAATACTCACAGGCAACGACCACATAATAGCGGGCGAAACATCTTTCCATTTTGTTATAACAAGAGACGATCTAATACCGGGATTAGTACTGAATGGCGACACATCTTTCAAGGGCGGAGACGTTTTTGACAAGAAATATTCCGGCGGAAGCAGAATAAATTGGAAAAACAAAGCTCTTTTATCTTCGCTTTCAATAGGCATTCTTATATTCGCGGCAACGTTAGCAATATTAGGCGGCGAAAAAGAAGCACAGGTTATACCGGCCGTAAAAAAAGAGATCCAACTTAAATCATTAGTAAGCATAGAGAAAGAAATAGCCATGTCAGCTCTTAAAGAAGAAGAGAGGATAAAGGCAAAAAACTACTACACAATAGCGGAAGAACATTTTAAGGCGAAGAACTACTCTCTTGCCAAGAAAACAATGGAGATCTACTTCATAATGATACCTAACTCCGCTATCGCCCCTGCGTTCATAGCCGCGTGCGACGAGGCAATGGGTCAGGCAGCAAACGTGGACGATAAAATAGATGATATAGAAAAGGACACCGCAAAGAGAGAACTTATAACTAATCTCCTTAAGAAAGGTAACGCTGAACTCAGTGATGGTAATTACGAAGAGGCAATAAGCCTTTTCCTTAAGGTAATAAACTTGGATGAATACAACGAGCCTGCTTATAACGGCCTTATCACGGCGGAAAAAGAGATCGCGAATAAACAAAAAGATGTCGCTGAAACACAGGAAATAAAAGTCGCTCCTGAATCCGAGATGTTCGCCGTACAGATGCAGAAAGCTTTCAACAAAAAAGATTACACCAAGGCGTTCGAACTTGCTCTCAGCATAACAACTATGGGGCAGGAAAAAGCCGGAAGAGAGCCGTTCCTTAAAGCCGTAACGATGCAGAGAAATATAAAATCAATTACGAACAGATTATACGCCAACAAGAACAACGAAGCTGCGTTGCTTGCGAAATCAGACGCCACCGACGAAGCCATGAAGCGTTACAGACAGATACTTGCGGCGTTCCCATATAACGACACAGCAAAAGCGGGACTCAGCAAGATAATGAAGAACAGACACGAACAGGCCAAGTTCCTGTACGCCAAGGCGCTGGTCGAGGAATCATACCCCAACAGCACCGAAGCCAAAGCAAAGCTTAAAATGATACTTACGATAGTTCCTTCAAACGACGCGTACTATCAGAAAGCGCTGGTCGCTCTAAAGAAACAAAGCTAACCCCTGGTAAAACGTTTTATGTCCGCTTTAAACATTTTAATCGTTTTAGGCACATGTTGTACCAAAGGGCTCATTTTTTCAGAATAAATATCCAACGAGTAAGCATGAACAAAAAAATGTCTAAACGCTAAATACTCTTTTAATAGTTCAGCCGTCCGTTTTTTTATTATTTTTTTCTTAACCGAAAGCAGAAGTAATTCTTTATGCCAAAATCTGCCTTCCGGTATAGAAGCTGCGCAGAGTTGTTTTAAAATATTTTCAACACCATTATAGATACTATGTAGCATTGCCGCTGTCCCGGCTAATTCAAGCAAACTCAGCTTGCTAAGTTTTTTATAATGTGGAAGTTCCAACAGGCTTTTTTCAATATTTTCAAGTTCTATGGATATTTGTTCAAAATATTTTTTATTTCTTTTCATAAAACAAAAAGCCGTATCTCTTTATATATTCGTTAAAACTGTTTTTAGCAGTAAGGTCAACCAAGTCTACAGGCTTGGAAAGAGCAAATATTAAGTCACCGTAAAACTTAAAAAACATTTTTGGATTTAAACCTTCAGCAGCAAGGTCTATGTCGTTCGCTTTTTTCTTGCCGGGATCTATAGAGGAGCCAAACAAAAATATTCTAGACACGTCATACTCTTTGGCCTTTTGGGCAATTAACGACCTGTCCTTTTTATTTATCTTCATAGCGGAATAATACTATCCTATATACGCTGAGATAGCAACCCAGATATAGCATTAACGTTAAAGAAACAAAGCTAACTCATAACCGCATATAAAATTAGATAGATCCCTTTTACGTCTCTGCACTACTTTGAGGACATCATCGGAGGCAATAAAGAGCGACGCCAAGGAGCTCTTTGCGCCGAGATAATAGGAGGCATTTAATCTGACGTTAGTCGGCTTACTAGAACGCCGTGTCCTCAAAGTAGTGCAGAGATGTAAAAGGAGGTGGTTATTCTTATCGTGCGGTTTTTGAGTCAGCTTTTTTTCTTTAGATCGCGCCAGCTTTTTCCGTCGCGTTCTTCGGCGCGTTTTTGGAACCTGTTAACAGCGTTCTGGTGGTCTTTATAACTCTCGCTGAATATATGTGTGCCATCGTTCTTTGAGACAAAATATAAGTAATTTGTATTTTCAGGATACAGCGCCGCCATTATCGCGTCCTTTCCGGGATTACATATCGGTCCTGGCGGAAGCCCATGTATCTTATATGTGTTGTAAGGCGTGTATTGTTTTAGATCGTCCTTGTTCAACGCTCCTTTGTATTTCTCCCACATGCCGTAGATGGTGGTCGGGTCGCTCTGGAGCGGCATCCCTTTTTTTATCCTGTTATAGAACACCGACGAGATAAGTTTTCTTTCCTCGGGGGCGCCGGTCTCTTTTTCAATTATAGATGCCATGGTGATAAGTTCATGTCCCGACATCCTGAAATTATAGGCTCTATCCACCATTTCTTTGGTAAAAACCTCTTTAAACCTTTTGTTCATTACCCGCGCAAGGTCTTTAGTATCTTTTACACGCTGTACGGAATAAGTATCCGGGAATAGATATCCCTCGGCGCTGTCGCCGCGTATCCCAAGTTCAATAAGAAGAGTTCTGTCCTTTGCGGCTTTAACAAAATCCTTCGCGCGTTTTATTATTTTTTTTGACTCTAAAATATCCGCTATCTGATACATGTTGTAACCTTCAGGGACTACAAAAGTGTAAAGCACTGGTTTTCCATACATTAAAGTATCCAGCAACTGAAGCGGGGTCATGTCTTTTTTGAACAGCAGTTCTCCTGCGTGTATTTTTGTTCCGGCACGTCTTAATTTTCCGAGAATAATAAATTTCTTCTCGTCTTTAAGAAGATTGTTTTCATTTAAAAGTTTGGTTGCCGCTCTAAAAGAAGCTCCGTCAGGTATTTCCAGTATCAATTCCTGTTTATCGTGCGACGCCGGACTATAGAGGAATATAAAAAAAGACGCTGACCAGTAGAACGCTACAACAAAAACAAGGAACGCCGATACGGCGATAATGCCTCTATATTTGTATCGGAACATCTGTACTCCTGGACTTATATATTACTATCGGATGCTGCAGATACAACCTGTTGAAAGAGCCTTCGGGGCGCGCATTACCGGATTTTCCGTAACCGCTTATGGGATATTTCACTGATTCACCTATGGTAATGGAGTTAACGAACACTTGGCCCACTCGGCATCTTTTAGCGACCTCATTTATGATCTTGTCGTCGTTGCAATAAACGCTTATACCGAATCCATAGTCACATGAGTTGTGCGAATGTATGGCCTGGTCGATAGAGTTAAATCTTTTTATGGCGACGTTGGGACCGAATATCTCGCTTGTGTTATAAACGCCGTCCTCGTTCAGGTCATCGGTAAGATGTATGGACGGTGTAACATAGTAGCCTTTATATCCGCCGTCGACCTCAAGCTCCTTTCCGCGCATTAAAGTCTCTGCGCCTTCTCTTTGTGCTATTCCCTGTATCCTTAAATAATTCTGCATTGTGTTGTCGGATATCAATGGCCCCATAAAAGGCTTCTTGCCTTTATACTCGTCCAGCGGGTGGCCTATTTTTAATGTTTTTGCTTTTTTATGGAATTTGTCGATGAAATCACTAGCCACGTCGTTATGGACGTAGATACGTTTTATCCCGTTACTTCTTTGTCCGGTGCTTACAAAAGTGCCGTATATCATTTCGTCCACGACAGTGTTAATTTTGCAATCAGGCATTATAATGGCGGCGTTCTTTCCGCCCGTGCCCATTACAAGTATCTTCCAATAATCGTCCGCGATATATTGAGTTACTTTAGACGCTGTTTCAAAAGTCCCGCTAAAAAATACCGTCGATATGCCGTGGTGTTTTATCAGTCTTTTTGCCGTTTCTCTTTCTCCCTGTATCATATTAAAAACACCTTTCGGGAGTTCAGCGTGGTGTACAGCCTCCGCAAGGACCTGACCCACCAAAGGGGTTTGTTCCGACGGTTTATATACGACCGTGTTCCCTAAAAGCAGCGCCGTAATTATTGAGCGTATCGGATATAACACCGGCTGGTCGGCGGGGGCTATAACAGCCACAACCCCGTTAGGTTTATATAACTCAATAACATCGTTCTTTTTTGATCTTCCGTCGTAACAGAAAGTGTCCCTGCCCTGTAACTCTTCAAAAAGCACGTTCATGTCTTTTAGCGTAAACTCTATTTCCTGTTTTGAGTCCCAAATTGGGCGCCCCAGCTCGCGCGACATAAGTTCAACGAACCACGACGACAACATCTCTATTGAGTGTTTTAATTTTTTAAGGATATCCAGCCTTTTTTCCTTATCCAGCATCGACCAAGATTCAAAGGCTTCTCTTGCTTTCGCGATAGCTTCTTCGCAGTGGGGATAATACACAGGGACTTCCACTATGAGCTCTTTAACGTCAGCGGGATTGGTTTTCTTAAAAGTTGAGCTTGGATGATCAGGAATAACAAAGCGTCCGTTGATATAATTCCCCGAAAAAGAGAAATCCTTCCATCCGACGGTACTCATATGTCCTCCAAAAGACACATTTACAAGGACCCCTTTTTTATATATAAAAAAACTATGGCTGGCAAACTAAAAGCGATAATTTTCGATCTTGACGGAACAATAGCCGACTCGTTCCATATTGGATTAGCGGCCGCCAATGAACTGGCTGAAAAATATAAATACCAGACTATACACGACTCTCCCGTAATAAGAGACCTCTCGTTCAAGGAATTCCTTGTTTCACATCTTAAACTCGGAGGAATACGTTTAATACTATGGGCAAGAGAGGTAAGAAGAATACTAAACCAGAAGAACGACGACGTAAAAATATTTTCCGGAATAAAAGATATGCTGATCGAACTCAGCAAACATTACAGGCTTGGGATACTGACCTCGAACAGCACTATAAACGTCCTTAAGATCCTTAAGAACAACGAGATAGATAATTTCTTCAACTTCATGTACACAAAATGCCCGCCGTTCGGAAAATCAAGGCATCTGAAAAAACTCATAAGAAGGGAATGCTACAGTAAACTTGATGTCGTTTACGTCGGGGACGAGATACGCGACATAGATTCATGCATAATAGCCGGAGTACCCATAATAGCCGTAACGTGGGGCGCGAATTCAGAAAAAATATTGAGGGAAACCGGAGCGAATTATTACGCAGTAAAGCCATGGGATATAGTGACTATTGCAAGTGAAATAAACTCACCAATTGACTGAAGTCATCTGCGAAAAGATCCGGGATTATATTCTCTTTCACGAACTTTTCTTTAGACCAGTTCCCGTAAGTTACGGCGCATGTGATACAGCCGG
>JAZDEK010000201.1:0-6270 GCA_043808895.1 Pseudomonadota bacterium | reverse complement strand
GATGGTCTTTTGTATATCGTAGGGGAGATTATTCCAAACTTCCTCGTTACTCCAGACGCTGTTGAGTAAGAATATGCTGTTATCCTTTATGCCTTTCATCACATCGTACCTTCCAAGGTACGCCTGGTTATGAAGCGCTATAAAGTCAGCGTGGTCAACAAGGTACGGCGCTTTTGTGGGGTCTTTACCAAATCTTAAGTGAGAAATAGTTATGCCGCCTGATTTTTTTGAGTCGTAAACAAAATATCCTTGAGCAAAGTTCTCTGTGTTATCGCCAATTATCTTAATGGAGTTCTTGTTGGCGCCCACGGTGCCGTCTGAACCAAGACCCCAGAACATGCAAGAAATTGTGTCATTAGGCATGAGGTTCACTTTTGTGGTCGCTGGAAGAGATAAATGAGTAACGTCGTCCTCTATACCAACAGTGAAATCATGTTTTGGTTCTTTTTGTTTTAAATTATCAAACACGGCAATTACCTGATCCGGTGTAAAATCCTTTGAGCTTAAGCCATAACGTCCGCCAACGACCTTAATATTTTTTCCAGCCTGACTTAAAACGGTCTGTACGTCCATATAAAGAGGTTCGCCAAGCGCGCCAGGCTCTTTTGTTCTATCAAGAACGCCTATGGTCTTAACGTATTTTGGAAGCATCGCGAGGAAATGTTTCGCGGAGAACGGTCTATATAATCTTACTATAAGAACACCCACCTTTTCGCCCTTGGTGTTCAAATATTTTACTGTCTCTTGGGCAGTTTCAGCTCCACTTCCCATTATAACGATAACTCTTTCAGCGTCTTGGGAACCAACGTAATCGAACAACCTATATGTACGGCCTGTAAGTTTTGCGAATCTATCCATTATGGTCTGAACTTTATCTGCGCAAGCTATGTAATATGGATTTACGCCTTCACGTCCCTGGAAGTAAATGTCAGGGTTTTGGGCAGTACCACGAGTGTTAGGATTATTTGGGTTCATTGCCCTGCTTCTAAATTCCAATATTCTGTCCATGGTCGGCTCTATGAACGTTTTCATTTCGTCTTCTGTCATCATCTCTATTTTTTGAACTTCGTGGGATGTCCTAAATCCATCAAAAAAGTGCAGGAACGGAACTCTTGTCTCTAACGTCGCTATATGAGAAATTGCCGCCATGTCTTGGGCCTGTTGTACAGATTCAGACGCAAGCATCGCAAACCCTGTTGCCCTTGTTGACATAACGTCGCTGTGGTCACCGAATATTGAAAGCGCCGAACACGCAAGTGATCTTGCGGATACGTGAAAAACTGTAGGAAGTAGTTCTCCAGCAATTTTATACATGTTGGGTATCATAAGTAGAAGGCCCTGGGACGCTGTAAAAGTGGTCGTTAATGCCCCTGCTTGAAGCGAGCCGTGAAGCGCACCGGCTGCCCCGCCTTCTGACTGCATCTCAACAACGTTTAATTTCTGCCCGAAAAGGTTTAATCTACCATGCGCCATCATTTCATCGCAATTTTCTGCCATGTTGCTTGATGGTGTGATTGGATAAATTGCAGCAACGTCGCTGTACATATACGCAACGTGCGATACCGCGTAGTTCCCGTCGACAGTAAAATACTTCTTAGTCATATTCGTGTTCTCCCTTTGGTTATTTGTGGATTTTGAGCATATTTACAAGGCAGCGATATGTAAAGTATTTATTTATATCTTAACGTTAAGCTCGGCTTCGTTAAAATGCTCTACTGTGTAGGTGTAGACTTCCAATGAGCTTTTTTTCCACTCATCCATTGTAAGGCCTGCTTTCATACATAGATGGGAGAAAAATTCGTCCCTTGAGGGTAGATCTTCCCATACCTGAGGAAGGAACGTGGCTGAACGGCCACCTTTTTTTATTATAACCCCGTCCACGTCCTGCTTCACATTTTCAATAGTGTTTTTTTGCGGCACAGAAAGAATACTTATCTCTATCTCTATTTTATAGAATTCATCGCCGTTCATGGGCTCAAAACGCGGGTCATAAAAGGCCGCGCTTACAGCATTCTCTTTTATTGTCTCTTCTATACTTGATTCAGGCGTAATTTGCCCTATACAGCCCCGTAAATTACCTCCCACGGTCAGTGTTACAAAGGTACCTTTTCTCTCTTTTGCCTCAGTGGAATGCTCAACCTCTACGCCCTTATACCCTTTCCAGCCGAGTTTCAGTTTGTCGGAGATCTCTTTTCTTGCAAGGTACAATAAATAAATTTTATCGTTCTTATTCATACACCCAGCCTCCTTTTAACTTCTTTCAACACTTTTTCGCCGCAATACTTTGGCATAAAATAATCCGTTTCTTTTTCAACAAAGAACAGACTTTTAGTATCTTTTAGTTTATTTACGTCGGCATGGCTGTAAATATTTCCCGCCGATATTTTGTATTTATCCATGAGATATTTTACCAATTTTACATCCGAATCTATTTGTTCTCTTGTTGGACCTGAATAATTCATCCCCACATTTTCTATCGCTAAAGCGAGATGATTTACGCCCATGGCGCTACGCGCCATATAATTTTCCGGCATCAGGGAATAAATTGTCCCGTCCCTGTCTATCATGAAATGTGACGATACATTCACGCGATCATAACTCCTGCTTAAAAGTTTCTCACGCTCCTCTTTTAATACAGGCTCTTTCATGTAATCGTACGACGCTGCCAATGTTTCAAGGTCTGTCATGTGTAGAATAATGATCTGAGGCTTAATAATAACGCAAGAATCAAGACCATTTTTTTCGTGGTCACAGTCGCCTGTGTGTTTTTCCCTGTATAGAGAGGTCAGAAATTTCCTCTGGGAATCGAATGTTACGGGCTTTGAAACTACGTCTATAACGAGTTTTTTAGTTTCCGCGCCGGTGGACGTGCTTTGAGTGAATTCCGGGAAAAAATCCAGCCTGTAATTTCTGGTCTTATAAGAAAAGATTATAACAAGCACAATTAGCACAGAAACAAAAAGGTAGAGGAACTTATTCATTCGTTTCAAGCGTCCGTATCTTTTCTTTTATAGTCGCTGCGCAGCGGGAAATGTTCTTTTCACTGCAAGACGAAGGTTTTTTATTAAAACACGGGATAGAGAAGTTCTCTTTCCCGCTGGATGACGTGACCCTGTGGCACGGTATTAAAAGCGGTATCGGATTTGTCCTCATATAAGTCCCAACAGCCCTTGCTGCACGCGGGTTTAAGGCTTTCTTCGCAAGCCATCCATATGTGAATATGTCGCCCGCGGATGAATCAAATAAAACTTTGTAAACTTTTTTTCTGAACGCCGGAACTTTTTCTAATTCAATATCTTCCCATCCCAAACGCCTTACACCTTTTATATGTTCAGCAAAGTAGTTTAAATCTTTTTTCACAACACTATCAAAACCCATCCCGTTATCTTTTAAATACTGGATCGCGAACTCGGGGCTTATTTTATCGCACAAGAAAAGTCTTATCTCTTGTATTTTAGTCCCTGATCTAAGGACACAAACAACGCCGCCGAGACCTTTTATTTTCCCGTATTCAAGGGTACTCATTTATTTTTTTACCCCCACAATATATGAGATGGATTTTTCAGGGTCCATATAAAAGCTCTCTGTAAGGGTAATACTTATTTTTTCGTCGCCAAACAGCGCAAAGATATCTTTTTGTGTGTCAAGTTTTAGGTCTCCGTACCCCGGGCTGTAACGTTTTGTAAGTAAGTGACCCGCGTAATAGAACTTTTTTAAAAGTACATGCGAAGTATGTTCAGCCAGATTCTCGACCAGGTCGCTCGCGAACCTGTCCAGATACAATCCATATTTTTCCGCGCTCTTTTTATATTCTCCGCCTATGGTGCATATCACCACAAACCCTTCCAAAGCCCCATCCATGGCGGTTTTAAGGCCACAAGAACTTTCAAGCATGAAAGACAACGGAGCCTGGGAGAATTTAACCTTTTTGTACGAGTATTCGGGTGTGAAAATGAACGGAGCCTCGTCGTAGATGGAGTTCACCAAATTCTCTTCGACCGGCTTACTGACATGCAGTTTTTTCTTCAGCGTGTTCTTATCCGGCAATATGTCTCTTAGGGTGGCGGATATCATGCCGCAACATTATAACTTGAATTGGATTTGCACAATAGTATATAATACGCTTTATATGAAGCTTAACAGTGTGGATATACAGGTAAAAGATTTTTCCCGCTCCATACGCGGCTACGACACCGACGAGGTCCGCTCATTCCTTGAAAAGGTCGCCAAGCAAATTGAATCAATGAACTATGAAATTCAGATGCTTCGCGACAGGCTACGTGAAAAGGAAATGAACCTCATCGACTTTAGGGAAAGAGAGACCGTTATCAGGGACACCGTTACCACCGCACAAAAGGTAACAGACAATATAAAAAGGGACTCAATTAAAGAGTCCGCCCAAATAATCAATCAGGCTAAACTGAGGGCGGAATCAATAATAAGGGACACACGCCAGAACATGAAAAAGGTCATAGACGATATAAATAGACTTAAGAAACAGAAAACAATGCTGGCCTCGCAGCTTAAAACAACCCTTGAAACGCACATAAAGATGATAGACCAGCTTGATTCCCAAAAAGATGACCTTATAGAGCTTAATATTCCATATGACGCTTTCGATAGCCAAAAACTGTAGTTGGACAGACAAAAAAGCCCTGCTCGTTTCAATAGCCGCCGAACCTCAGGATAATAAGGCGAACAAGGAACTGATAACTTTTCTAAGTCGCGAACTCGGAATAAAAAAAGACAGGATATTTTTGGAGCACGGAGAAAAAAGCAGGCTTAAAGTAATTAATATTTCTTAAGATAGGCGTCCCAGATCTCAGACTGGAAAACGAAATAAGACGGGGTATTTATAAAAAGATACCCACTTTTACCTTTACAATCGTCAGGGTAAAAATCCTCTCCAAACATTATGGTCCAAACATTGTATATCGGTCCCTCGCACCAGTGGACATAGTATCCTGTCCCAACCGCGAAAGGTCCTACATAATTAAAAATACATTCGCAAAAAGTATTATCGTTTGGACGCTGTTCATAGACCATTTCTACACTTCTATCCCCATCCATTACGGTATGACCTTTGAACAGAAAGTACGGTACGACAAAATAAATTTCTGCCGCGTTCTCCGGGAAGTTCCCGTATGGTTTTACTCTGATCGTGTTCGCTGTGGCTTCTCTGGCTTCTTTTATTTTGTCCTTTAATTCCGCTGTGGTCCTTGCCTTTTCTTTTTCTCTTTCTTTTTCTGCTTCGTTCATACACGTGGTCTGGGAGAATAAATAGGACGAGACGGTAAATGAAAGGATAAGGAGTAGCACCCTCTTCATAGCACACCTATTAGTCGTATAATGAGACCTTATTTCTGGCCCTTTTAAGCTGAGAACGCCGCTTTTTCTTCTCAAGATCTTTTTCCTTAACACTTTTGGGCACCTTGGTCTTTATGCGAGCTTTTCTTTTACGGTTAAGCTTTTCAAGCTTTTCTTCAAGCAGCCTGAGAGCTGTCTCTTTATTTTGATGCTGGCTGCGGCTTTGTTGGACTTTTACGGAAAGCCCCGTAGGTATGTGAGTAAGCCTTACAGCGCTGTCTGTGGTATTAACGTGCTGTCCGCCCTTGCCGCCGGAGCGCATGGTCTCAACAATACATTCATTAAGGAGTCTTTTGTTCATTGATCTGCGGTTCGGTTCGCGTCTTGTTTACGGATCTGCGCGTCAACCACATGAATGCTGCCACAGTATGATTTTGCAAGCCTGATAAACTCAGCTACGAGTTTCGTCTGGCTTGTTGAACCAAGATCAAGCACATTCTTATTGTTCACTGCAATGAAACCGCGAAAGAAAGCAGTTTTTGGTATTTTGGCCACAATTATCTCAATGTTATTATTTCCGCACGATACTACATAATGCTGTTCCCCACCCAAATGTTTTGTATCTTCAGCGGGGTAAACTTTTTTTGGAGCAGTTGCGCTTTTAAATAACTTCTCCTGCAAAAATTGCTTAAGCTGGAATTCTTTGTCCACTGCCGGATCGCCGGTTTGCGAAAATAGAGACGAAGAAAAAACGAACACCACTCCAAATAAGAACGTCCTCATTTTGCCTCCCGTGTAGCAGTTTATTTATAATCTATAAGCTCAACGTTAAATATCAGCGTCGCCTTGGACGGTATAACAGGCGGAAACCCTGCGTCGCCGTAAGCAAGGTTATACGGAATTATAAGAGTGCGCTTCTCGCCTTTTTTCATATCAAGAAAAGCTTCGTCCCACCCCGGTATT
>JAZDEK010000200.1:0-3864 GCA_043808895.1 Pseudomonadota bacterium | reverse complement strand
AACTGCGTTTTCATCTTGTGAAAGTTAAAAGTGACGCCGGTGTTATAGCAAAAATAGAAAAACCCGAAGCGCTGCGTGAGTTAAAAGAGATAATGGAGATTTCCGACGCTGTAATGGTGGCCCGTGGCGACCTTGGTGTTGAAATAGAACTTGAGCGCATCCCTGCTGTACAAAAAGAGATACTTAACCTTGGGCGCGTCACAAAAACTCCTGTGATAGTCGCGACACAGATGCTTGAAACAATGATACATAACCCGTTGCCTACACGGGCGGAAGTAACTGATGTTTATCAGGCCGTGCGTGACGGTGCCGACGCGGTAATGCTGTCCGGGGAAACAGCTGTTGGAGAACATCCGGTTGAAACAGTCAAGATGATGAAAAAAATAATCCATGAAAGCGAAAAAACAATAGATCACAAGATGCGAACGATAGAATTATCCTCCGACACGGATAAGGCAATAGCCTCAATAAGCGGAGTGTTAACGGACAAGATAAACGCGAAGTTCATCTGTTGTTTTACATCCAGCGGCTGGACGGCAAAACTGATATCAAAAACGAACATGAAACACCCAATAACCGCTTTTGTTCAGACCAAAAAGCTCGCGCGAAAAATAAACATGTACAGAGGCGTAACGGCTGTCAACATGAACACAAGAATTTCTAATATTGACAATATGCTTGAAGCGCTGAACAAAAAGTTAAAAGCAGAAAAGCTCGCCGAGAAAGGCAACAAAGTGGTTGTTGTCGCCGGCAGCCCGTTCGGCTACCCCGGCACCACGAACCTAATGAAAGTGCATACTGTTTATTAAATTCTATACTCAAAATATTTAGCAAACGCTTTTACGGCGCGGTCAGATTCCCTGAACACTGGGATATCCTTTAATACCTTGCACGCCGGATCAAAAAGCTCACCGCCATCGAGCACGACGGCAAACGGTTTCTTGGTCGTCTTCCATAGTTCAGCTATCCCATCAACTACAGAACCTGGGCCAAGTTCCTCTTTTATTGTCCTTACTGCCGGCGATAGCGGAACACTGGAATAGATCCCGGCATTAATATTTTTATCGTCCAACAACGCCTTAAAAGATTCAACATTCACGGCATCGTTCGCGGACGGTGTTACATCAAGAGGATTTGAGGCGGAAACAATGCTGTCTAGTTTCGCGTCAGATAAGGCCTTTGTTATTCTTTTTATTGTTTCAGCGTCCAGCTTTGCAAGCTGCAGCGAGCCAAGGTTATCAGCCATTCCCACGAGCTCAAATCCCGCGCAACTCATCACAGCAATGTTCTTTCCTTTTATGTCGAACCTATTGAACGCGAGCATTATCTTCAACATATCCTCAAAGTCGCTGAAATTCTCAACGACCAACGCTCCAGCATCCTGCATTATTGCTTTGTAAACCGGATAATCTCCCGCGATAGCTCCTGTATGTCCGCTCGCCGCGGATTTTCCAGCTCCTGATCTACCACCTTTATAAATAAGGACCTCTTTACCGGCTTTTTTTAATTCACGAATAGCGCGCGCGGTCTTTATCCCGTCCAGATGTTTAAATCCTTCAACATAAAGCGCGATCACCTTTATTTCTTTCCTGTTCTTGAAGAAAGAAATATAGTCGCTGAACGTTAAGTCCATTTGGTTGCCAAGGGACACCGAATAATACGGAGTAAGGTCTGTTTTACTTACCTTGGACACTATGAAACCACCGGATTGGGATATAAAAGCGTATGGTTTTGGCTCTGAATAGATCAATTTTTTAGGCGGCATAAAGAACGTGTTATATTTTCCGGGAAAAGAAACAATGCCCAGGCAATTTCCGCCGACCAATATCGGACCTTTGCCAGGAGTAGTTCTGCTTTTTTGCACAGCGTCTATAATAGCCTCTTCAAACTTTTTGCCGTCCTGTCTTTCGGCAAAACCTCCGGCAATAACTATAACGCTCTCGAACTTATCTTTTAGAATGGACTCCTTTATAAGGTCACTTGCCGACGACGCGCTGACAGCCAAGACCAAAAGGTCCATTTTTTTTGGGACATTACTAACACTCGCGTAACATTTCACACCGTCTATTTCTTGGGTATCGGACTTAATGACGCACATATCCTTAAGCGGAAAACCTCTTTCAATTATGTTGTTAAGGATTATCCTACCCATGTTGAAAGATTTCCCGGATACTCCTGCCACAGCGATGGATTTTGGATGGAAAAGAGCCTCAAGTTTTTCAAGCGGCCTTGGGTGCAGCGTAGTGGGCGCATCCTCTATTTTCATTAGTCCATCTATTGCGACAAGTTCACCGCCCTCGGAAACAACTATCGGGTTTATTTCACACTCAGAGATCACAAGACCGGTGTTTGAATTCTCAAAACCAAATTCACGCCCGAGCTTTCCAAGTTTATTCAGCACATCCAATATTTTTCCGTCGGAGAGAAGTCTTTTCTTGGTCCTGTCGAGTCCGCCGAGTTTATAATACGCGGCGTTACCATGTATCTTTTCAACATTTATATCGTCGTAGTCGGCGGATATCACATTAAAAGCACCTTGCATTTTTGAGCCAAAGAACTCGGTGTCAATTCCGCCAACGCCAAAACCTAAAAGTGTTCCAAAATCTTTGCTGTTCCTGACGGAAACTATGAGCTCATGCCCGAACAGCGGCTTATAAGACACCTTTTCTACGACCATAAATCCCGCGACGTCATAATGGGCGGTATGCTTTTTTATATCGCCGACGGCTTTATTTATTTCATCCACATTATTTGCGCAAAAAACAACGCCGCCCGTCTCTGTTTTATGAAGGATGTCTTTTGAGACGACTTTTACTACCACATCTTTAGAGGCTGTGTTCAATTTCTCTTTAACCGCGGCTGTTTTCATATCAACAAAAATAAATTGCGGAGTTTTTATGCCTACCGAATTCAATATCGAGTAGACCTCGTGCTCCAAAAGGACGGCGCGACTCTCTTTTTTAACTTTATCGAGCATGGACCTTATATTTTTCACGTCGGCCTCCAAGTAATACGCTAGAAAACTTGTACTATAAAAAAGCCCGGACGACTATTTTCGCCCGGGCAGTTCCGATATCCCATAACCTGAGGGCATATTATATTGTATGGCAGCATATGGCAAGTCGTATTATACTGTGCTCATGGGGTTGAAGTATACCGCGGCGATAGGTATTTTTGATGGTTTTCATAACGGCCACAAAAAGATCCTGAAAAGGCTTAAAACCTTTAAGCCCAATATGGTTATGACCTTTCGGATACATCCAAGACACGTAAAAACACTTATCCCCTTTTCAGAGCGTCTTAAGATACTAAAATGTATCGGAATAAGCCGGATATGTGTATTCACCCCTAAAGATAAAATACTTGGTCTTTCCGCGGAGAAATTCATCAGGCGGATGCTAGAAAAACTTAATATCGGGAAAGTAATAATAGGAAGCGATCTCAGGCTCGGTCATAACAGAAGAACGAACGCGAAAAAGTTCAAAGAACTCTGTTCAAAGCATGATATCGACGTAGAAATAGTTCATGTGCTCACGGAGCACGGCAAGAAATTAAGCTCTTCTGACATAAGAAAACTCATTTCAAAAGGTAAAATAGAGGCGGCGAACAAGCTCCTCGGCCACAACTTCTACATAAACGGCAGCGTCGTAAAAGGCAAGGGCGCCGGAAGTAAACTCGGGTTTAAAACAGCCAATATGATCCCCGAAAAAAATCAACTCATACCAATGGTCGGTGTGTACAGAACAAACACGATGTTGAACGGCAAAATACGCAAGAGTTTTACATATATAGGCACCAGCCCGACGCTGAAAGTCAAAAGACCCATCACAATAGAGACCCATATTCCTGGGCTAAAAACCTCTC
>JAZDEK010000199.1:0-3864 GCA_043808895.1 Pseudomonadota bacterium | reverse complement strand
TCCTGCGGAGTAGGTGAGTCTACACCTTAGTCGCCTCGCCTCGTCCTCCTCGCCTAAAGAAAAAATACTCGCAATCTGGTTTTTTAACTAACAAGGTTTTAGGAGCTGTGGAATGAAAGCGGTGTTTTTTGATTTTGACGGGGTGATATGCGATTCAATGCCGGGGCATGTGAATTCGTGGTTGCATGCAAGCCGAGAGCAGGGCGTTGTTATAAACGCGGAACTAATTTATAAGAACGAGGGTGTGACAACTCTTGAGGCCGCGGAATTAATTCGGAATATTGCCGCAAAGAATAATATTAAAGTGGATGTGCCCAAGTTAATTAGATCAAAGACAGAATATTACGAGAAGTTCTGCCGCCCCGGTATATTTAAAGATGTGCCCGGTATGCTCGAGAAAATCAAAAAGCTTGGCTTTAAAATCGGAATAGTTAGCGGCGGCGACAAAGAAGTTATAAAAAAAGATCTGCCCAAAGAACTCTTGAAATATTTTGATGTGATAGTGGACGCGTCAGATTACAAGAAAGGAAAACCCGCCCCCGACGCTTATTTAACAGCAGCTAAAAAACTTAAACTTCCTCCGGCGGATTGCGTTGCTCTTGAAAACGCCCCGCTTGGCATAAAAGCAGCTAAAAGTGCCGGCATGAAATGCATCGCAATTACGACCACGCTAAAAAAAGAAGATCTGTCTGAAGCGGATGTAATAATAAACGGTCATTCAGAAGTGCCAGGTATTTTGAGTTAGAAGTATGGTATTGCAGACTTGTTATCTCCAGGATCAGTTATGGATTTGGTTTTAAAAGAGACTAATGGATTTTTGCTAGCAGGGTCCATAAAAACTATTTCAGAGTTTACATATTGATACCATATACGCATTTCTTTTTTTGATTTCGTTTCCCATGGTCGGCACAGGTAATTGGAAGTTACTTTTATATCAAAGTCCTGGCCGGTTTCACTCGAAGTAAGTATCACAGATTGTTCCTGAACACTTGAGGAGCAGTACATACTAGAATCCTTATTATTGATCTCGGCGTTAATTACTTTAGAACCTATGAAGGGAAGCGTTTTTGGAGTGTCTATTTCGACAGACATTATGGTTTTATTGTCCTCTTCTTTTCTTTCACATGTCGACATTTCAAAATGACCGCTTATCGCGAAATCAGAATCTTCAATTATGTATGCTTTAACGTTGCGTTCAGGGCCACATTCCAGTTCTAGCGGCACTAAAGACAATTTAATTCTAGTCTTGGCGTAGGGTTGGCTTTCGATATTCAAAAATTTAATTTTGTTTTCCACCGGTTTCCCGTTCTGAGTAATATAGATCTTTTCCCCGGATTCTGTTTTCAAATAAACATCAGGTGACTTTGGGTCAATGATCTTGATGTCGTACACGCTTTGCGTGTTGCCACATCCCGACAAAACAAGAACACACAGGAATAAACTGGTCAAAAAACCTTTCATAAAATGCCTCCTGCTATGAAGTTTCTTTTACTAGAAATGAGGTGTTCAAGTCAATGAAAAAATTACAGACTTTGGTTGTACGAAGTACACGTAGTTTAATGGAAAAATGAGTTATGTTATAGGGTTGGATTATTGCTGTTAAATCAGAACGACATAAAATTTTCATGTGTTTCCTAAATTTTACCCGCCGGTTTGACTTCAAAAAAGTTTTATGCTAGAGTCGCCCGACTCAATATAATCTAATGTATTTAAGGATTTAGCCGACATGAAGCATATAAAGAAAAGTAAGAAAAAGAAACCCGTAAAAAAGGCTAAAAAGAGCAAGCCTAAAAAGCACGCGGCTAAGAAACATAAAGCAAAAAAACATGCCGCAAAAAAACACTCCGCGCCAAAAAAGCATAAACCTGCAAAAAAAGCAGTGCATCATGCACATCACGCTCCGGTAAAACACCACGCGCCGGCTCATACACACGCGCACGCAAAACATCATGTTCCTGTGCACGAAGTAAAAGAGAAAACCCCCCACCTTCCGGCCGGACTTCCGTTCGCGGTTGGTGACTATGCGGTGTATCCAGCGCACGGCGTTGGGAAAATAGAAGCCGTTGAAACAAAGACCATCATGGGCGAGAAAATAGATTTTATCGTCATTAATATAATAGACACGGGGATGAACGTTCTTCTCCCGGTTAATAACGTTGCGAGCGTTGGACTAAGACAAGTTATAAAACCAAGTAAGGTTAAAGAAGTCTACGATGTCCTTAAAGAGAAAAAACGAAGCATTGTTAGCGCAACATGGAATAGACGTTATAGAGAGTACATGGAAAAAATAAAATCGGGCTCGGTGTTCGAGATAGCGATGGTGTTAAGGGATCTTATCGTTCTTAAAAAAGAAAAGGATCTTTCCTTTGGTGAAAGAAAAATGATGGATACAGCGAAAACACTTTTAATGAAAGAACTCGCTATTGCAAAGGGCTCTCCCGAGAAAAAGATAGAAGCCGAGATGCTTAAGATATTCGCTGAACTTTAATTATGAACGTTGCTATTATAATGTCCGCCGGTTCCGGTAAGCGTTTTGGGGATGGGTCCCCCAAACAGTTCACACTTCTAGATAAAAAACCAATGCTCTATTACAGCCTTGATGTGTTTAATCGTAATAAAAATATCTCCGGTATAATTATTGTTTCAAATAAGGCCAATATAAAAGACGCGAAAAGGATTGGCCGTGATTTTTCAAAAGTTAAGACTGTTATAGAGGGCGGAGTAAGAAGACAAGACTCCGTGTGGAACGCTTTATGTTGGATAAATAAAAATATTAAGAACTGTAAAAAAGTTTTTATACATGATGCCGCAAGGCCCTTGATAACGAGTAAACTTGTGGACGTGATCTCAGCGGCCGCAAAAATACACGATGCTGTAATACCCGTAGTCGCGGTTGAGGACACTATTAAAAAAGTAGAGAAAGATATCATTTATACTACGGTGGACAGGACCAGCCTTGTAAGAGTGCAGACACCTCAGGCCTTTGATCTTAAGAAACTCTACGACTCGTACACAAAATTCCCAAAGGACACAATGGCCACAGACGACGGGTTCATTATGGAGCATTTTGGAGAAGAGGTTACGGCAGTTCGGGGCGAGGGAACTAATATAAAGATAACTTATCCGGATGACACTAAGATCGCTGAGGCTATAATTGGTAAAAGGAAAATGGGCAACATTATTGTAGGTACAGGCTACGATAGCCACAGATTTAAAAAAGGAAGACGGTTTGTATTGGGCGGAGTTACTATTCCTCATACCCACGGACTTCTTGGACACTCCGACGCTGACGCGCTTTGTCATGCTATTATAGACGCGGTTCTTGGCGCCAGCGGTAGGCCTGATATTGGAAGATTATTCCCGGATACAGACAAGAAATGGAAGAACGCAAATAGCGCTATGCTGTTAAAAAAAGTCTCTGAAGGTGTTAACGTGCTGTACGTTGACAGTGTTGTAATAACCGAAAAACCAAAGCTCTCTCCATATATAAATAAGATGCGTAAAAAAATAGCATCATCGATGGGCATTAAAGAGAACAGGGTCAACATAAAATCAAAAACCAACGAAGGGATGGGGGTACTAGGCAAGGGCGAGGGATTAATTGCCATCTCCAACGTTACCATAGAAAGGAATTTTGATGAGTAAAAGTGTCAGCACATTAAGAGTTCGTTTTGCTCCGTCACCGACGGGAGGATTGCACCCCGGTAACGCAAGGATAGCTGTTTTTAACTGGTTGTTCGCTCGTCGAAATAACGCCACATATGTTTTAAGAATAGAGGATACGGATCTGGAAAGATCGGAGAAAGAATTTGAAGAATCTATTCTATGTGATCTGGGATGGCTTGGAATTGACTGGGACGAGGG
>JAZDEK010000198.1:0-4329 GCA_043808895.1 Pseudomonadota bacterium | reverse complement strand
GCTGATGAAACAGTTTCAGAAATAATGGTGAACGGGCCGGACATAATCTACATAGAAAAGAACGGCAAGATAACACTTTCGCCGTACACGTTCACAACGTCGCAGCAGTTGATGGGTGTTATAGAAAGGATACTCGCGCCGATAGGAAGAAGGATAGACGAGAAATCCCCATACGTTGACGCGCGTCTTTCCGACGGCTCCAGGGTCCATGCGATCATCCCACCGCTGGCTATTGATGGCCCAACACTTACCATAAGAAAATTCAAGAAAGAAAAACTCGGGTTAGAAGACCTGATAAAATATGGTTCCGTCAGCAGGGACATAGGCGAATTTATGCGGGCGGTAATAGAATCAAGATTGAATGTAATAATCTCCGGAGGTACAGGCTCCGGTAAAACAACTCTGCTTAATATTTTGTCGGGGATGATACCTGAGAGTGAGAGAATAATTACAGTGGAAGATTCCGCTGAATTAAAACTCCAACAGGACCACACGGTAAGACTTGAAAGCCGTCCAAAAAATATTGAAGGCGAGGGCGAGGTGACCATAAGAGACCTTGTTAAGTGTACGTTAAGAATGCGCCCGGATAGAATTATCGTCGGTGAGTGTCGTTCCGGAGAGGCTCTTGACATGCTTCAGGCAATGAACACGGGCCATGACGGTTCTCTTACCACCATACACTCTAACACCCCGACTGATTCTATGAGAAGACTTGAAACACTTGTTATGATGGCGGGGATGGATCTTCCGGCAAAGGCGATAAGGGAGCAAATAGGTTCAGCGATAAACATAATCATACAACAGACAAGAATGAGCGACGGCTCCAGGAAAATAACGAACGTTACAGAAGTGGGCGGGCTGAGAGTCGATGAGATAGTATTGAACGATATATTTTTATTCAGACAGACAGGAGTGGACGAGAACGGAAAAGTCATAGGAAAATACGTTGCTACAGGTTACATCCCGAAATTCATAGAGACCCTGGAAGCAAGAGGCATTTCTATCCCGAAGGGATTGTTTACGGTGGGGTGATCTTTTATGCATGAGAGTTCGTTATTTGGTCTTTATAAAGTCGGTGTTTTTCTTGTCGGAGGAACGCTTCTTTTTATCGTTTTTCTTATTAACTCAAAGCGCGCGGTAAAGTATCTTGACCAAAAGTTCGAGGATAGAGCCGAATGGCTTATACGTGAACTTGACTCACTCTTTATAGAGATGAGTAAAAGAACCGCCATAGTTCTGATTTACGCGAGTACTCTGGGAATAGGTTTTGTAGTTTTTGTTCTTTTCCTTCCTAATTTTATAGCCGGCATTATAGTTGGAGCTGCTGTTGGATTCATGGTCTCAAGAATGCCAGCCCCCGTAATACAGGTAATGAAGAACAGGCGCGCCATGACGTTCAACCTTCAAATGGTTGACGCGTTGACGTTGATGTCGAACGGATTAAGAAGCGGACTTAACCTTATTCAGGCGGTCGGGCTTGTTGTTGAAGAAATGCCCAACCCAATAAAACAGGAATTTACATTACTGCTGGCTCAAAACAGAGTTGGTGTTCCAATAGACGAGGCTTTTGTGAACCTCTCAAAGCGTCTGGACGTTGAAGACCTTGATATGTTCGCGACCGCTATACTGATACTCAGGGAAACGGGTGGTAATCTCCCTGAAACATTTGATACTATCGCGTACACTATAAGAGAAAGAGTAAAGCTCACCGCAAAGGTAAAGGCGCTTACTGCTCAGGGAGTTTTTCAGGCGATAGTTATAACAGCTATTCCCATAATCCTTCTCGTAGTTCAGTACGCGGCTAATCCGGTCCAGACCTCACTTCTCTTTTCCACGCCCATAGGGTATGTTATGCTGGCAACAATGTTCGGGCTTCAGGGACTTGGCGGCTATATGATCAAAAAGATAGTAACTATAAAAGTTTGAAGTGGGGCGAGAGGCCCCTCTAGTGAGGAGCTGGTATGAAAAAATATTTTTTAGTGTTCGTTGTCGCTTTAACCTCTGCGCCTTTATTTTCGGCGCTGTGGCTTATGAACGGGAACTTCTCGCTTTCTTTTACCGACGTAGATGAAGGGAACGCTCTGGTCATAAGCAGATACTACAACAGTCTTGGTCCAAGCAGAGGCATGTTCGGTTATGGCTGGGGAACGCAGATGGAAGCCCGCCTTAGCGCTGTCGCAGGCCCTTTGGTAATGATAGAGGAAGCTCCAAGCGGCGGAAGAAGCCACTATATAGATAAGACCAAAGACACTCCCGGAAGTATTGTCGATAAACTCATTAAACTCTCGAACGCCGCTGCTAACGGAAAAGAATACATTACAAAACTCAGACAAAATATTTTGCGTGATACTGTTTTGATCTATCAGTACGCGAAAACGAACAACCTGAAAGCTGAGAAAATAGCGGAAGGCACGGTACTTGAAAACGTAGAAAGACAGGACGAAAAACTCAAAAAAATAAAGAACGGTTATGTGAGGATAAAGCCGGACGGCAGCACCGATCAATTTGATAACGAGGGTCGTCTCGCAAAAAGAACTCTTGTAAGCGGAAGGCATCTTGTGTTCGATTATGACGGGCGCGGAAATCTTAGCGCCATCACGGATTCTCTCGGCAGATCTATTAAGTTATATATAGGCGGAAAAGGTCTTCTTGATAAAATAGTCCTATATAACAACAAGGTCGCAACATACAGTTACGATGATCAGAATAATCTTGTCGAATCCACGGACGCGAACGGCAAGACATACAAGTATAAATACAATTCATACCACAAGGTCATAGAGGTCGTTTACGGAAAGGAAAAATGGACTATAGGTTATGACTCCAACAACGGAAAGGTCGTGTATCAAAAGACCCCGGACGGCTGGGAGATATTTACGGAATACGCGAGCGATAAATCAAAAGATCAATATTACGACAAGATCAGTCTGATAAAAAAATACGCCAACGAAGTTGTATCAGAGGTTTACGAAATGTGGAAACGCCCTCGTCCGGACGGCAGTTTATATATGTATAAATCCAGAGAGAAAATAGGCGACAAGGAAAAAACAATTACGTTCACAATGTGCTGCTCAACTCCGCTTGTTGTTAATGACAACGGAAAGATCACAAGATACGAGTATAACAAGGACGGAAAGCTGAAGAAAAAAGTTCATCCCGATGGAAGAGTTATTACAGTTGATTATGATGCCGGCGGGAGAATAACATCCATAGTTAATAACAACCGTCCTTATAAATTCCAATACAACAGCAAAGGGCAGATCGTGCTTGCCGCAAGCAATGTGGCCAAATTTAAAATGGATTACGACGGCAACGGGAATTTATCAAAAGTGCTGGATACATCGGGCAATCAGTTCTCTATCAAGTATGATGAGCTTGGGAGAATGAACGAGCTCGTTACAAACTACGGGTCTATACGCCTTGCGTATGAAAGGGATAATACCCCTGTCAGGATAGAGTCCAGCGGCTCGGACCAGAATATGTCCAAAATGCAGGGTGTGTATCAAGATTATTTAGACCTAATGTCTGTGTTCAAACTTGCCGATATAGATATGTAAAGAGGTGCTCTATGAAGTATGTCGCTTTAATTGTTCTGTTAGTTTTCGCGGTGAGTTTATATGCCCAAATAGACATGCCATGGAAGAAGACTGGTCTGGCAGAAAGGTATACTATTAATAAGACATCAAAAGAATGTGATTATAAGTTCCCGAATCATTTGGCTCAGCCTACATATAGTTTTCCACAGAGCACAACTCCGCAGGATGCTGCTAAATCAAAGTAAGGTTATTTTCCTTTGCCGAGTTCTCTTACGCCGCTGTAAAAGCTACTGATCCTATCAGTCATGTTTTCGCCTTCAGCGCCAATTGCAAGAGCGGTATATACAGCAGCCGGACATTCCAATTTAGTTTGGTTAAGATCTTGCAGGAAAGATGCGTGTCCACTTGATGGTATTAATGCTCCAACCATTGCAAGTACCACTATAATTAATAGGTTCTTCATTTTACTTCCCCCTTTGGTCTTCTTTCTTAACCTATATGTTGCAACCCGCGTGCCAAGTCGGACCCTGTTTCTATAACGCCTTGATATAATTGATATTTGTTTGATAAATCGAGAGCTTTTATGTTTAAAAACAGCCCCTTAAAATGCTCAATTTCTTTCTAGCTGTATAATGCTTAGACACCCTTTCTGTCCCTAAGAGTTAATATCCCTGGCAATGGCCTTTATTAATTCCTTTTGAGATCTGAACTTGATATCACTACGCAGCCTTTTTATGAAAATAACGCTTATCTTTTTTCCGTAAAGAGAGGTTTTTAGCCCAGGAATATGGGT